>CAYYTN010000105.1:0-8612 GCA_964474495.1 uncultured Chloroflexota bacterium | reverse complement strand
CCGAGGAGGAGATCGTGACCGCGGCCATGGCGGCGGCGGCGCACGACTTCATCATGGACCTGCCCAACGGCTACGACACGTTGCTGGGCGAGCTGGGCCTGCGGCTCTCGGGCGGGCAGCGGCAGCGGATCGCCATCGCCCGGGCGCTGCTGGTCGATCCGCCGGTACTGGTGTTCGACGAGGCGACGTCGAGCGTGGATGCGCGGACGAATGTGGAGATCAGCCGCGCTATCGACCGGCTGATGGCCGGGCGCACGACTATCGTGATCGCCCACCGGCTTTCGACGGTGATGGGGGCGGACAACATCATCCTGATCGAGGACGGGACGGTGGCGGCGAGCGGCACGCACGAAGAGTTGCTGGGGAGCAGCGAGGCCTACCGGCGGGTCTATGACATGCAGTTCGCCGGGCGCGATGAGGTGGCGGCCGGCGATATACCGGGAGGCCGCGAATGAGGGGCCGGGCCTATGTGGATATCTCGAACCTGAGCGAGCCGGGGGTGGCGCTGGGGACGGCGCGGCGGCTGCTGGGCTATCTCCGCGATCACCGGATGAGCCTGGCCGGGGCAATCATGTCGATGGTGCTGGTGGCGTCATTGAACCTGGTGGCGCCGTGGATCACGAAGATCGTGATCGACGATCACGTGGTCAGCGGCGACTTCGGGTCGGTGACGGTTTCGCTGCTGGTGCTGCTGGGCGTCTACGGGCTGCGCGCGGCGACCATGATGGCCACGATCGTGCTGGTGCAGCGCTCCGGGCAGATCGTGATCTACAGCCTGGCGCGCGATCTCTACGCCCACCTGCTGCGGCTGCCGATGCGCTATTTCGAACGCGAGGCCACCGGCGAGACACTGTCGCGGCTGACCGCCGATGTGAACGCCGTGCAGCGGGCGACGATGGGGCCGACGCTGGGGGCGCTGGTGGGGTTGTTGACGATGTTCGTGTACGTGGCGGTGCTGTTCGCGCTGGAGTGGCGGCTGACGTTGCTGATCCTGTCGGTGGTGCCGCCGATGATCCTGCTGAGCGCCTACAGCGCCCGCGAACTGCGCAAGCGCTACCGCACCGTCCAGGAAACGCTGGCGGAGATGAACACGACTATCGAGGAGAACTTGAAGGGAATTCGGGTCAGCCGGGCCTTCGCCCGCGAAGCCGACGAGATGCAGCGCTTTTCGCGGGACAACACCTCGAACCTGCGGGCCAACATGGACACGGCGACGGTGGAATCGATTTCGACGCCGTCGATCCAGGCGCTGTCGAGTCTGAGCATCGGCGCGATCATCCTCTACGGCGGCTGGCAGATCATGGACGGCACGCTGACGACGGGGACGCTGGTGGCGTTCCTGGCGTTCGTGACGCTGTTCCACCGGCCGCTGACGGAGATCATCCAGGTGAACTACGTGATGCAGTCGGCGCTGGCGGCGGCGGATCGCATCTTCCAGTTCATGGACGAGCCGCGCGACCCGACCGACCGGCCGGAAATGGAGACGCTGGACGGGTTCCAGGGCGCGGTGGAGTTTCGCGACGTGGATTTCGCCTATGAGCCGGACAAGCCGGTGCTGCGCGAGGTCAGCTTGGCGGCCAAACGCGGCGATGTGATCGCGCTGGTGGGGCCGACCGGCGCGGGCAAGACGACGATCGTGAACCTGCTGGGGCGGTACTACGACCCGGATGCCGGCGGCATCCTGTTTGACGGCCGCGACGCGCGCAACTTTCGCTCGTCGAGCATCCGGGAGCAGATGGCGTTCGTGTTGCAGGAGACCTACCTGTTCTCGGACACGATCGGGGGAAACATCCGGTACGGGCAGCCGGACGCGACGGACGAGGCGGTGCGCCGGGCGGCCGAGCAGGCCAACGCGACGGAGTTCGTGGACGAACTGCCGGACGGATTCGAGGCGGTGGTGGGGGGCGGCGGCGTGCAACTCTCGCGGGGACAGGTACAGCGCATCTCGCTGGCGCGGGCGCTGCTGGCCGATCCGGTGGTGCTGGTGCTGGACGAGGCGACCTCGGACGTGGACACGGAGACGGAGGCGCTGATCCAGGAAGCGATGGACGCGGCGATGGCCGGGCGCACGGTGTTCGTGATCGCCCACCGGCTCTCAACGATCCGGCGCGCGGACCAGATTCTGGTGGTTGATGACGGGCGTATCCAGGAGCGCGGCACCCACGACGAGTTGATCGACGGCGGCGGCCTGTACCGACAGCTTTACGAGAGCCAGTTCGCCGGGTTGGAGACCGCCGGCTAGCCAGCGGCGCGGCCTGGCGGGCGCTTTGACTACAATTGGGCGCACTTCCCCGAGTAATCGTCATGGAGTCTTGTCGCGTTGAATGCTGAATCCGCCGGCCCGGTCCCTGAGGCCCTGAAGCGCCCCTATGAATCGGCCGGGGTCGAGGAACGCTGGTACCGGCTGTGGGAGGAGCGCGGCTATTTCACGCCGGATCGCGATCCCGACAAGAAGCCCTACACCATCGCGATGCCGCCGCCGAACCTGACCGGGGTGCTGCACTACGGGCACGCGGTGTTCATCACTTTCCAGGACCTGATGATCCGGTGGCGACGCATGCAGGGCTACTCGGCGCTGTGGCTGCCGGGGACCGACCACGCCGCGATCGCGACGAACGCGGTGCTGGTGAATCAGCTGGCGAAGGAAGGCAAGAGCCGCGAGGACCTGGGCCGCGAGGGTTTCGAGGCGATGTTCTGGGAGTGGGTGGAGCAGAGCGGCAACACGATCCGGGCGCAGCTCCGGCGCGCAGGGGCCAGCTGTGACTGGAGCCGCGAGCGCTTCACGATGGACGAGGGGCTGTCGGGGGCGGTCAACGAGGCATTCGTGCGGCTCTACGAGAAGGGGCTGATCTATCGCGGCTCATACCTGGTGAATTGGGACCCGGCGGACCAGACGGCGGTTTCGGACATCGAGGTCGAGTACCAGGATGTGGCCGGGAAGCTCTGGTACGTGCGCTATCCCTTGAAGGACGGCGGCAACCTGGTGGTGGCGACGACGCGGCCGGAGACGATATTGGGCGACACGGCGCTGGCGGTGAATCCGGAAGATGAGCGGTACAAGGACCTGGTGGGCGGGGAGGCGGTGGTGCCGGCGATCGGGCGCACGATCCCGATCATCGCCGACGAATACGTGGACCCGGAGTTCGGCACCGGGGTCGTCAAGGTGACGCCCGGCCACGACCCGAATGACTACGCGATCGGGCAGCGGCACGACCTGGAGATGGTGAACATCCTGAACCTGGACGGGACGTTGAACGAGAACGCCGGACCCTACGAGGGTCAGGACCGGGAAGTGGCGCGGTTGGCGCTGGCCGAGCAACTGGACGGCGAGGGGCTGATCGAGCGGGTCGAGGACTACGAGCATTCGGTGGGCCACGGGCAGCGCTCGGGCGCGGTGATCGAGCCGATGCTGTCGGAGCAGTGGTTCGTGCGGGCCAAACCGCTGGCGGCGCAGGCGGCGGCGGCGGTGCGCGACGGACGGATCAAGTTCTACCCGCCGCGGTTCGCGCAGGTGTTTCTGCGCTGGATGGATGAGATTCGCGACTGGTGCATCTCGCGGCAGATCTGGGTGGGCCACCGGCTGCCCGTCTGGTACTGCGACGAGTGCGAGAAGACGATTGTGCAGCACGAAACCCCGAAGGGGTGCCCGGACTGCGGGGGGGATCTACGGCAGGACCCGGACGTGCTGGATACGTGGTTCAGTTCCGGGCTGTGGCCGTTCTCGACGCTGGGCTGGCCGGAGGACAGCGAGGACCTGCGTTACTTCTACCCGACCAGCGTCATGGAAACCGGCTATGAGATCATTTTCTTCTGGGTGGCGCGGATGGTGATGCTGGGGATGGAGCTGGCCGGGGACATACCGTTCTCGGAGGTCTATCTGAACGGGATGATGCGCCACGACGACGGCACCAAAGTGAGCAAGTCGGACCCGCGGCCCGGGGACGACCCGGTGGAGGTGATCGACAAGTACGGCGCCGATGCAATGCGATTCATGATCGCGACGGGCAGTTCGCCGGGCAACGACATGAAGCTGGTGTGGCCGCGGATGGAAGCGGCGCGCAACTTTGCGAACAAGCTCTGGAACGCGTCACGGTTCACGGTGGAGGCGGTGGCCGCCGCCGAAGCCGAGCCGGCGGCGCCGACCAGCACCGACCGCTGGATACTGGGCCGGTTGGACCATGTGATCGTCGAGACGACGCGGCTGCTGGAGGGGTTCCACTTCGGGCAGGCCGGGCGGTTGATCAACAGCTTGCTGTGGGACGAGTTCTGCGACTGGTACATCGAGGCTTCCAAGGCGCGATTGCGCGGCGACGACCCGGCCGCGGCGGCCCGGGCGGCGGAGACGCTGCTGGAGGTGCTAGGGACCTCGCTGCGGCTGCTGCACCCCTACATGCCGTTCGTGACGGAAGAGATCTGGTCGCACCTGCGGGCGCTACGTCCCGAGATTGGCGCCGAGCACATCATCGTGGCCGAGTGGCCGGAAGATGGCGGGCGGGCGGACGATCCGGCGGTGGAGCAGATCAGCCGGATGGCGGAGGTGGTCCGGGCGGTGCGCAACGCCCGCCGCGAGGCCGGGGTACCGGCCGGCAACTGGGTCGAGGCGGTGGTGCAACCCGGCGATCAAAAGGCGGTGCTGGAGCAGGAGGCCGACTTCGTGACCCGGCTGGCGCGGGTGCGCCCGTTGCGGGTGATGGAGGCCGGTGCGGAGCCACCGGAGAAAGCGATTTCGCTGGTGGCCGGCGAGATGGAGGTCTTCCTGCCGCTGGAGGGCATGGTGGACCTGGACGCCGAGCGGGAGCGTCTGGAGCGCGAGGTCGCCGCCCTGGAGGGCGAGATCGAGCACGTCCAGAAGCTGCTGGGCAACAAGAACTTCGTCGGGCGGGCGCCGGACGCGATTGTGCAGCAGCACCGCGACCGGCAGGCGGCCGCCGAGAGCAAGATGGCGATCCTGCGGGAGCGGTTGGAAGGCCTCTAGACCAGCTCCGAAACGTGAGCCGGCGTCGCCCGGAGCTTCGCTACCCCGATTGCCGGCGAGCCAGTTGCGCTAGTCGGAATCCGCCGAATCGCCGCGACCGCGCTTGCCGACGAACCAGTTCCGCGACCACTGCCGGTCCCACGAACCGGCCCCCGACTCGTCGGGCCGCTTGGCGCTGCGTTCGACGGCGTCGATGGCCTGGCGTATCTGCGACGAAACCTGGTCCAGGTGATGCAGGGCCATGGCCTCGGCGGTGCTGGGCACGACTGGGGAGCCCCACTCCTTTTCGCCGTGGTGGGACAACACCATGTGGCGCAGGCGCATGGCGGTCTCGGCGGAGCAATCGACGGTGCGGCAGGCGCGGGCGACCATCTCGTCACCGAGCACGATGTGGCCGACCATGACGCCTTCGGCGGTGTACTGGAAGCCGGCGCCGACGCCTAGCTCGACGATCTTGCCGATGTCGTGGACGATGCAGCCGGCCACCAGCAGATCGCGGTCGATCTCGGGGTAGAGATCGCAGACGACGTCGGCCAGCTTTAGCAATTCAAGGGTGTGCTGCAGGAGGCCGCCGACGACGGCGTGATGGCGCGACTTGGCGGCCGGCCAGCGCTCGAGGTTGCCGGCGACGGCCGGGTCCTCGAGGACGGCCCGGATGACGGCGGCGACTTCCTGGTCCTCGATACCGGCGATGTACTCGTCCAGTTCGCCGATCATTTCGTCGGCCGGAGCGTCGGCCTTCGGAAGCGAGTCGGTCACGTCCCACTGTTCGACCGCCGGGTGGATCGAGTTCAGTTTCAGGTTCACCGAGCCCTGGTACTCGTCGACCTTGGCGGTGATGTCCACCGTCTTGCCGGTGAAGTTCATGGCCAGTATTTCGGGCGGAGCCGAGAAGTAGAAGGCCAGGATCGAGTCGCCGGTCTTGTCCCGCAGGATGGCGCGGAGATATTCGTTGCCGTTCTTGGCTTCGCCGACCAGGAAGGTGGCGGTGATGCTGGCCCCGGGTTTGATAGCGCTGATGTTCATCCAGTATCCCTGTGGGTTCGACACCGCCGGGCGCGTAAAGCTACAGTCCCGGCGAACGTTCGGAAGATCGTAGCGGGAGCAAGATTCCCACGATGCGGAGATGAAATCAATGTCCCAGAACACTGACGGCGCGCGGGTGCTGAGTTCGGCGCCGGCGTTCGACCCGGCCGCGGGCACGGTGGTGCGCGAGCCAACCGGCGACGGCCCGGGGTACTGGTGCGGCGCGCCGGGGGCGTACTACGACCAGGAAACTGGCGATTTCTACCTGTACTACCGGGTTCGGGTGGAGAAGGCGAAGGGCCGCGGGATCGAGTTTCGGATCGCCCGCGGGCGCGACGGCGTCGAGTTCGAAGATGTGTGGACCTGTCACAAGGCGGATATCGGCTCGGTATCGATCGAGGGCGGCAGTATCTTTCGGTTGCCCGATGGCGAATGGGCGGTGGCCTACGGATTCGTCGATGAGCGCGACGACCGCTGGAAGATGGGGCTGCTGCGCGGGCCGGACCCGGCGCATTTCGACACCGGTACCCACGAGATTGTGCTGGACCCGGACACGGAGGCGATCGCCGGGGTCAAGGACCCGGTGATCGCCCGGGTCGATGGCGAGTACCGGATGGTGATGAGTTATCACCTGGTTTCGGCGGAGGAACGGAGCGATCCGGCGCTGCTGGAGATCGCCGACACCATCGCGACCGGGATGGGCACGTCGAACACCGGGCTGGCCACGAGCCGGGACGGGCGCAAGTGGACCTGGGCCGGCGAGGTGCTGGCGGCGACGCCGGGACGCTGGGACGCCTTTTGCGCCCGGGTGACCGGTTTCTTCCCCGGGCCGGTGGGCTTTGTGGCGTTCTACGACGGCAGCGTCGACGTGTCCGAGAACTACGAGGAACGGGCCAGCCTGGCCTGGTCGCCCGATCTGACCGTCTTTCACGCGCTGGAGACATCCGGGCCGCTATTCGTGTCGGAGCACGGCGGCGGCTCGGTGCGGTACGTGGAGCCGCTGCTGATTGGCGAGACGTTGTTCGTCTACTACGAGTACACGCGGGCCGACGGCGGGCACCAGTTACGGGTGATGAAGCTGCCGGTGCTGGCCGACGGCGAGCGGCCGTAGGGTTACCAGCTGAACGGCTGAGCCGCGGACGGCGAGTGACTCTAGGGGGAGAGACGCTGGCTTTGATCGTCCGGGGAGTCGGCCCCTAGTCGTCGTCGTCGAGGTACTGGCCGCGCCACATCCGCCGACCGGAGGAAGCGCCGCCGCCGGAGCTTCCGGAGCGGTTGGCGCGGACGCTGCCGATGTAGGCCGATACCAGCAGGGCGATCCCGATCAGGGCCAGCGGCCCGGTGACGAAGCGGCCGCCCGGCACGGCGATGAGCAGCAGCCCGGCTAAGATGATGATCATCCCGGTGGCCGCCATATCGCGGGTGCTGGCGACCCGGCGGCGCAGGAATTCGCCGAGGCTGATCAGCGGGTTGGTCCCGGGCCGCGGCGCGCTGGGCAGGGGAATCGGACGGCGGCGGCCGGTCTTCTTTTCGAGCTCTTCGGCGCGCTCGAGGATGTCTTTTACTTCCTCTTCCCAACCGCCGGGCAAATCGTCCTCCAGACCTCCGGCGCCCTCGCCGGAACTGCCGCTTCACAGGTTTGAAAAAAGTATATCATTGGCCGGCATCGAATCCCTGCCCGGTTTCTGGAGGTCAGCGTTGGCGGCGCCGCTCGCGTTTCAGTTACAGGTCTTCGCCCATATCTTCGCGTCGGTCGCCGAGGAGATGGGCGCGACGATGCACCGCACGGCGTTCTCCCCGAATATCAAGGAACGCCGCGACCACTCCTGCGCGGTCTTTGACGCCGACGGCAACATGATCGCGCAGGCGGCGCACATCCCGGTGCACCTGGGGGCGATGCCGGCGTCGGTGGCGGCGGCGATCGACCTGTTCGCCGACGATCCGGCCGCGCCCGGGGACATCGTGATCCTGAACGATCCCTACCTCGGCGGCACCCACCTGCCGGATATCACGACGGTTTCACCGGTTTTTGTTGAGGCCGGGGAGGGCGTCACGCTCTTCGGGTACGCGGCGACCCGGGCGCACCACGCCGATGTGGGCGGGATGACGCCGGGCTCGATGCCGCTGTCGTCGGAGATCTACCAGGAAGGCCTGATCATCCCGCCGATCAAGCTGATGCGCGGCGGCGATCTGGACGAGGCGATCATGACGGTGATGCTGGCCAATGTCCGCACCCCGGAGGAACGGCGCGGCGACTTCGCGGCGCAGTTCTCGGCGCATCGGGTGGCCGACCGACGCATCGGCGAGATGACGGCGCGCTACGGCCTGGAGCTGTTGCGCGAAATGGCCGGCGAGTTGCTGGCCTACTCGGCCCGCATGACCGCCGCGCGCCTGCGCGAAATCCCCAGCGGCGTGCACCGGTTCAGCGATCGCCTTGACGGCGATGGCCTTACGGAAGGCGAGATCCCGATTGTCGTCGCGGTTTCGCAAAATGACGGCAAGCTGCATTTCGATTTCACCGGTACGTCGCCGGCGGTCGATGGGTCGGTGAACGCGCCGTCGGCGGTGACGATGTCGGCGATCTACTACGTGGTCCGTTGCCTGGTGGGCG
>CAYYTN010000104.1:0-8669 GCA_964474495.1 uncultured Chloroflexota bacterium | reverse complement strand
ACCGGCGAAGTTCACGACGGCGCGGCGACGATGGACTGGATGGTGCAGGAACGTGAGCGTGGCATAACCATCACCGCCGCCGCCACCACCTGTTCGTGGCGCGACCACCGGATCAATATCATCGATACCCCGGGGCATGTGGACTTTACCGCCGAGGTGGAGCGATCCCTGCGGGTGCTCGACGGCGGTGTGGTTGTGTTCGACGCGGTCGCGGGCGTGCAACCGCAGTCCGAGACGGTCTGGCGGCAGGCCAATCGCTACGGGGTGCCCCGATTCGCCTTCGTGAACAAGATGGACCGCCGGGGCGCGAGCCTGGAGCGGACGGTCGGCATGATTCGCGATCGCCTGGACGCGGTGCCAGCGGTTGTGCAGCTTCCCCTCGGCGCCGAGAACGAACTGCGGGCGGTCGTGGACCTGGTGGAGATGAACCAGCGCAATTTCATCGAGGGCGTGGAGTCCGTGGAAGTTGGCGAAATCGAAGAAGAGTCGGCCGGGGCGGCCGCGGTGGCTCGCGAAAAACTAATCGAGATCGTTGCCGATTTCGACCATGACATCGCCGAGGTTTACCTGGAAGGCGAGACGATCGAGCCGGCGGAGCTGCGGGCGGCGATCCGGCGGGCGACGCTGGCCAACGAAATCGTGCCGGTGCTCACCGGCAGCGCGCTCCGCAACAAGGGAGTAGAGGCGATCGTCGATGCGATCGTGGACTACCTGCCTTCTCCGCTGGACGTCCCCCCGGTTGAGGCCGAGCACGCCAAGACCGGCGAAGCGGTGCTGTGCGGGCCGGACCCGAGCGAGCCGCTGGCGGCGCTGGCGTTCAAGATCGTGAGCGACCCGTTCAGCGGCCGGTTGACCTATCTGCGGGTCTACTCGGGCACCCTGAGCCCCGGGGACCAGGTGTACAACTCCACCCAGCAGGGCCGGGAGCGCGTGGGACGGTTGCTGCGGATGCACGCCGACAAACGCGAACAGATAAAGGAAGGCGTCGGCGCGGGGGACATCATCGCCGCCATCGGGCTACGGAATACGTCCACCGGCGACACCCTTTCCGATCGAAGCCGGCCGGTTCTACTGGAGGCGATCAGCTTCCCGGATCCGGTCGTTCGAGTGGCGGTGGAGCCGAAGGGGCAGGGCGATCAGGACAAGATGACGGAAGCGCTGGGCCGGCTGGGCGAAGAGGACCCGACGTTCCAGGTGAGTGCCGACAGCGAGACCGGCCAGACCATCATTGCCGGCATGGGAGAACTGCACCTCGAGGTGATCGTGGATCGCATGCGGCGCGAGTTCGGCATACAGGCAAACGTGGGCGCTCCCCAGGTGGCCTATCGAGGCACGATTCGGCGTGAGGTTGAAGCGGAAGGCAAGTTCGTGCGGCAGACCGGCGGGCGCGGGCAGTACGGGCATGTGGTGCTCGAACTGGAACCGGCGGCTCCCGGGGCCGGCAATTCGATCGAGCGAAAGATCGTTGGCGGCTCGATTCCGATAGAATTCATCTCCGCGGTCGAGGCGGGCATCCGTAGCGCGCTCACCGACGGACCCCACGGGTATCCCATGACTGATATCGCGGTCAGGATTGTTGACGGTTCGTCTCACCAGGTGGACTCGTCGGAACTGGCCTTTCAGATCGCGGGATCCATGGCGATGAAAGACGGGATGGCCAAGGGCCGAAGCGTCGTGCTGGAGCCAATAATGGAGATGGAAGTAATCGCGCCGGAAGGCTACATGGGCGAAGTCGTGGGCAACCTGGCTTCTAAGAAAGCTGATATTCGAGACGCGGTCGTCGACAAGGAACAAGTTCAGGTGAGCGCGTTTGTCCCGCTTGCGGGATTGTTCGGTTATGCTGGCGAGCTTCGTTCGTTGACGCAGGGTCGTGGGACGTTCACGCTGGAGTTCGCGCACTACGCCGAGGTTGCGGTTGCGTCGATGAGTTCAGAGTTCGCGACCACGTAGGTTATGTATAGGATGTCTGCGCTTAAACGGGATGCAAGGAGATTCGGGAAGGTGAGGCCTTCCTCGGAGAAACCAGAGGGTTAGATGGCAAGAGAGAAATTCGAAAGAACCAAACCGCACGTCAACGTAGGCACCATCGGTCATATCGACCATGGCAAGACCACTCTGACCGCGGCGATTACGAAGGTTCTGGGGCTCAAGCAGATGGCTGAGTACCGGGAATTCGACACGATTGACAACGCTCCGGAAGAGAAGGCGCGCGGTATCACGATCGCCATCCAGCACGTGGAGTACGAGACCGAAAATCGTCACTACGCCCACGTCGACTGCCCCGGACACGCGGACTACATCAAGAACATGATCACCGGAGCGGCGCAGATGGATGGCGCCATCCTGGTGGTCAGCGCCCCCGATGGCCCGATGCCGCAGACGCACGAGCACGTGCTGCTGGCCCGGCAGGTTGAGGTTCCGTCGATGGTTGTCTTCTTGAACAAAGAAGACCTCGTTGATGATGAAGAACTGCTGGAACTGGTCGAACTGGAAGTGCGCGAGCTGCTGTCCGAACGTGATTTCGAAGGCGACGACCTCCCGGTCGTGCGCGGCAGCGCCCTGGCGGCGATCGAGTGCGATAGCGACGACCCGGACGCTCCTGAATACAAGTGCATCTGGGACCTGATGAACGCGGTGGACGAGTACGTCCCCACGCCGCCCCGTCCGGTTGACCAGGACTTCATGATGGCGATCGAAGATGTGTTCGGCATCAAGGGGCGCGGCACCGTCGTCACCGGCCGGATCGATCGCGGGATCGTGCACACCGGCGACCCGGTTGACATCGTGGGCATGGGCGAAGGCCACACCGGCGTGGTGGTGACCGGAGTCGAGATGTTCCGCAAGACGCTTGACGAAGGCCAGGCGGGCGACAACGTTGGCTGCCTGCTGCGCGGTATTGAGCGCGACGAGGTGGAGCGCGGCCAGGTGCTGGCCAAGCCCGGCAGCATCACGCCGCATACTGAGTTTGCCGCCGAGGTGTACGTGCTGAAACGCGAAGAGGGCGGCCGCCACACGCCGTTCTTCCACGGCTACCGCCCGCAGTTCTACATCCGTACCACTGACGTGACCGGTGAGATCGAGTTGCCCGGTGGGATGGAGATGGTGGTGCCCGGCGACAACGTGGAGATGGGCGTCAAGCTGATCACCCCGGTGGCGCTTGAGCGCGGTGTGCGCTTCGCGATTCGCGAAGGCGGCGTCACTGTCGGCGCCGGCTCTGTCACCAAGATAGACAAGTAGAAGGACTGAACTCCCCTGGCTGAACGAGCTACAAGAAAACGACGGTCGTCGCGCCGCCGGCAGCGGATTCGCATCCGGCTGAAGGCGTACGACCATCGCATCCTCGACCAGTCCGCCGGTCGTATCATCGAGAACGCCGAGCGGACCGGCGCCGAGGTGCGCGGGCCGATCCCGCTGCCCACGAAGATCAACAAGTGGACGGTTATCCGTTCGCCGTTTATCGACAAGGACTCGCGCGAGCAGTTTGAGATGCGGACCCATCGGCGGCTGATCGATGTCATCGATCCCAAGCCCGAGACGATGGACGCACTGCTGAACCTGGATCTGCCGGCCGGCGTCGATATCGAGTTGAAGTCGTAGCGCCGGCATGAGTATTGGCTTGATCGGCAAGAAACTGGGCATGACCCACGTCTATGACGACGACGGTCGCTATATCCCGGTGACGGTCGTCGAGGCCGGGCCGTGCAGCGTGACCCAGGTGAAGACCCTGGAGAACGACGGCTACGAGGCGGTGCAAATTGGTTTTGGCGAGACCCGTGAGACCCGGCTTACCCAGGCGCAACTGGGGCATCTGGGGGACAATTCACCCCTGCGGCACCTGCGCGAATTTCGGACCAGCGGCGACGCCGGGGTTGCTGTCGGCGACACGGTGACGGCGGGGGTGTTCGAGCCCGGCCAGAACCTGAGCGTCACCGGCACGTCCAAGGGCAAGGGTTTCGCCGGAGTCATGAAACGCCACGGATTCCACGGCGGCAAACGTACCCACGGCCAGTCGGACCGGGAGCGCGCTCCCGGTTCCGTTGGAGCCGGCACGACTCCCGGCCGGGTGTTCAAAGGCACGCGTATGGCCGGGCAAATGGGCAACAAACGGGTGACCGTCAAGAACGTCACCGTCTTTCGGGTGCTGGAGGAGCGCAACGTGGTCCTGTTGAAGGGGCCGGTGCCCGGCAACAACGGCTCGATCGTGCTCCTGAATCCGGGGTCGAACTAATGGCCTCGGGAGCCGCGACGCAATCCGCGACCGCTCGACAGTTGGGCCCTGACGGAAAAGAGACGGGCACGGTCGATGTTCCCGCGGAGTTCGTGCCCGCCGACCTGCCGGTCGGGCTTCTGAAGCGGACGATAGTCGACCATCAGGCAAATCTGCGGCGCGGTACCCAGTCGACTCGATCCCGCGGCGAAATCCGCGGAGGCGGCCGCAAACCGTGGCGCCAGAAGGGCACCGGACGTGCGCGACAGGGCACGATCCGCGCTCCGCAGTGGCGCGGCGGGGGAGTGGTGTTTGCGCCGAAACCCCGCGACTACGGCAGGACGCTGAATCGCCGCGAGCGGGCGACCGCCTTTCGGGCGGCTGTCGGACTCAAGGTGGCGGCGGAGGCGCTGAGCGTGATCGCGAGCTTGGGCCTGGCCGACGAGAAGACCCGAACGCGGCGAGCATGGCTCGATGCGGCCGGACTGGAAGGTCGGGCCCTCCTGGTGGATGTCGGCATCAGCCAGGGATTGGCGCGCTCCACGGCCAATCTGCAGAGGGTGGTGGTGGCACGGGCGGACACCGTGAGCGCCAGCGACATACTGAGCGCCGACCACGTGGTGGTCTCGACGGCGGCGTTGGAAGCTATGCGAAAGCGACGTGGCGATGGATCTGCGTGACGTAATCATCCGTCCGATCGTGACCGAGAAATCCACCGGCATGGCGGAGATCGACAAGTACGTATTCGAAGTCGCCGATGGCGTGAACAAGGTGCAGATCCGGGCCGCGGTTGAAGAGATATTTGAAGTGAACGTCACGGCGGTGAATGTTTCGCGGGTGCGCGGGAAGTGGCGTCGCTACGGGCAGAGCCGGGGGCAGCGTCCTGACTGGAAGAAGGCGATCGTGACCCTGCAACAGGGGCAGACCATCGACATCTTCCCCGGAATCTAGGTGGTTTTGTAATGGCGCTGAGAACCTTCAAGCCGACATCGCCGGGGCGCCGCGCGTACATCGCGGTGGCCACCTCGGAGATCACCAAGAACAAGAAGCCGGAGAAGGCGCTGCTGCGTCCCCTGAAACGCAAGGCGGGGCGAAATAACCAGGGCCGGATTACGGTTAGGCATCGCGGCGGCGGGGCTAAACGAAGGCTGCGGATCATCGACTGGAAGCGCGACAAGGTTGGGATACCGGCCCGGATCGCGTCCATCGAGTACGACCCGAACCGATCGGCCCGGATCGCGTTGCTGCACTATCGAGACGGCGAGAAGCGCTACATATTGGCGCCTTCGGGAGTCGCGGTCGGCGACGTCATCTCCGCCGGGCCGGAGTCGGAATTGCGGGTCGGCAACGCGCTCGAGCTTCAGCACATCCCGGACGGCACGACCGTGCACTGCGTGGAGATGCAGCCGGGTCGTGGCGCACAACTGGCCCGGAGCGCCGGCACCTCGCTGCAGGTTATGGCGAAAGACAAGGGCATGGTAACGTTGCGGTTGCCTTCGGGGGAGATGCGGCTGGTTCATCAGCGTTGCATAGCGACGATCGGTGTCGTCGGCAACGAAGATCACAGCAACACCTCGCTGGGCAAGGCTGGACGATCCCGCTGGCTGGGACGACGGCCGACTGTGCGCGGGTCGGCAATGAACCCGAAAGACCACCCGCACGGCGGAGGCGAAGGCAAAGCTCCCACCGGGATGCCACCAAAAACGCCCTGGGGCCGACCGGCCATGGGGTATAAGACGCGCCGCGGACGGCGGCGCAGCGACAAGTTCATAATCCGCCGCCGTGGCAAACGGCGCTAAGAAGACAGATAGATAGAAGAGAAGTAGAACACCGGTAATGTCACGATCACTCAAAAAGGGACCCTACGTAGACGAGCGCCTGCTGAAGCGGGTGCGCGATCTGGACCGGCGCGGCGAGAAGGTGGTCATCAGGACCTGGAGCCGCCGGTCGACGATCTTTCCCGACATGGTCGGGCACACAATCGCCGTCCATGACGGGCGAAGGCATGTGCCGGTGTACATCACGGAGAACATGGTCGGGCACAAGCTCGGGGAGTTCGCCCCGACGCGAGTGTTCCGGGGGCACGCCGGGATGAGATCCACGGGCCCGCGAGAGTAGCGAAGAGGAACTTAGTTGGAAGTTTGGGCAACCGCGAAATACCTGAGAATCGGACCGCGAAAAGCGCGTCTGGTTGGCCGTTCGATAGTGGGCCAGGACGTCGAAGGCGCGCTGGCGACGCTGGCGTTCCTGCCGAATCGCGGCGCGCACTTTATTGCCAAGGTGGTCAAGTCGGCCGTGGCCAACGCGGAAAACAACTACGGGCTGACCCCTGGCAATCTCTATGTGTCGCGGATTTCAGTCGACGACGGCCCCCGCCTTAAGCGGTTGCGGGCCAAGTCACGAGGCCGGCCCGGCTGGTACAAGAAGCGAATGGCCCATATCACCGTCGTAGTTGACGAGCGGGAGTCCTAAATGGGGCGAAAAGTACACCCGATCGGATATCGCCTCGGTTACCTGCGGGGCTGGGACAGCCAGTGGTACGCCGACCGTGACTACGCGAAGCTGTTGCTGGAAGACGACGAAATTCGCCGGGTGATTCGCCAGTGGCTGAAGAACCCGCCGGGCAGTGACGAGCGCAGCCGGGGACGGCGCAGCTTTGGCGCCGGCGTCTCCGGAATCGGTATCCGGCGCGCGTCGAACGTCATTCGCGTCACGATCCACACTTCACGGCCGGGGATTGTGATCGGCCGGGGCGGCTCCAACCGGGAGGCGCTGCAGCTGGCGCTGGCCAAGCATTTCGGCAAGCGGATATTTGTAAACATTCAGGAAATCTCAAACCCCGAGCTTGATGCCTACCTGGTGGCGCGCAACGTGGCCGACCAGATTGAGCGCCGGGTGTCCTTCCGGCGCGCCATCAAAATGAGCGCGGAACGCTGCATGCGAGCCTGGGCCGAGGGCGTGAAGATCATGGTCAGCGGCCGCCTGGGCGGGCGCGAGATGTCACGCAGCGAATTCGAGATTCGTGGCCGCGTACCGCTGCAAACCCTCAGCGCCGACATCGACTACGGCCAGGCCACGGCCCGCACCACCTACGGTTCCATCGGTGTGAAGGCGTGGGTGCATCGTGGATCCGGGCAGGAGCAGGAATCGAACGGCGACAACCGCGGGCCGCGGAATCTGCCCCAGGGCGTGGAGAGGTAGCGCGGACCGATGCTGATGCCCAAGCGCACCAAGTTCCGCAAGATGCACCGCGGTCGTAACAAAGGCGTGGCCTCACGGGGCAATACCCTGCACCACGGTGACTTTGGCCTGCAGGCCGTGACGATGGGCTACGTGAACAGCCGACAGATCGAGGCGGCCCGGCGGGTACTGACCCACCACATGCGACGGCGCGGGCAGGTGTGGATTCGCATCTTCCCGGACAAGCCCATTACCCGGAAGCCGGTGGAGACGCGGATGGGCGGCGGCAAAGGAGCGGTGGACCACTGGGTGGCGGTAATCAAGCCGGGGCGGATTCTTTTCGAAATCTCCGGCGTCCCCGAAGACATGGCTGAAGAGGCAATGCGGCTGGCGGGCCACAAGCTGTCGGTGGATACCCGCGTGCTCTATCGCGATCGGGTGGCCGTCGTTGGCTAAGCCGAGCGAATTGCGGGCGTTGACCGCCGACGAACTCCGGCAGCAGCTGGACGAGCGTAAGGAAGACCTGTTCGAGCTGCGCATTCAAAACGCGACCCACCAGTTGGAGGACTACGCGCAGCTGGGCTCCACGCGTCGGGATATAGCCCGAATAATGACGATCCTTACCGAGACAGTACGAGCGGAAGAAGACGACAATGATGACGAAGACAAAGAGGAATAGGTCCTAGCCGTGGCAGCTCGAAAACGACGCGTACAGGGCACGGTGACCAGCGAAGCCATGGACAAGACGATCACGGTGGAGCTGATCACCTACCGGCGTCACCGGCTGTACGGAAAGCCGGTGCGCTCGCGGAACACCTTCCTGGCGCATGACCCCGAGAACGAATGTCACGTGGGCGACGAAGTCGTGATTGAAGAGTCGCGACCCATCAGCAAACGTAAAACCTGGCGCCTGCGCGAGATCGTGGAGCGGGCCGAAATCAAGCCCGAAGAAGAGGCACTTTCGATTGATACAGCAGCAATCTAGAGTCCGGGTCGCCGACAACAGCGGCGCCCGCGAACTACTGGTGATCCGCGTTCTGGGCGGGTCTGGCCGGCGCTACGCCGGGGTCGGCGACATGGTCGTTGGCTCGGTCAAGCAGGCGGCCCCGAACAGCCCGGTTCCGAAGGGACGGGTGGTGCGGGCGGTGGTCGTCCGGGTGGCCAAGGAGTACAAGCGCCCCGACGGTTCGCGAATTCGCTTCGACGACAACGCGGCGGTGATCCTGGACCCGCAGGAAGCGCCGGCCGGTACCCGGATATTCGGGCCGGTGGCGCGAGAACT
>CAYYTN010000103.1:695-8763 GCA_964474495.1 uncultured Chloroflexota bacterium | reverse complement strand
CGGAATCGGCGATCCCGCGCTCCGACATGAGCGCCATGTTGCCGGCGACAACGGTGCGGTCGTCGATCCGGGCGCTGACGCCGAGGCCGGTGAACGACTCGAAATCCGCGACGGGCGGCAGGTCGAGGTCGCGACTCGCCGCTTCCCGCACGATGGCGGCGGCCAGCGGGTGCTCAGATGACGATTCGACGGCCGCCGCCAGGGTGAGAACGTCGGCCTCGGCCATGCCGTTCAGTGGGACGACGGAGGTGACCCGGGGCTGGCCGATGGTGAGGGTGCCGGTCTTGTCCAGCACGACCGTGTCGATGCGGTGGGCGGTCTCGAGGGCCTCGCCGCCGCGGAACAGGACGCCGTGCTCGGCCCCGCGACCGGACCCGACCATGATGGCCGCCGGGGTGGCGACGCCGAGCGCGCAGGGGCACGAGATGATGAGTACGGCGACGGCGGTGACCACCGCCAGCGTCAGGCTGGGCCCCCAGATCAACCAGCCGAGGAACGCCAGGAAGGCGATTCCAAGGACGGCGGGTACGAAATAGCCGGAGATGACATCGGCGAGCCGTTGGATCGGCGCCTTGGAGCCCTGGGCGTCTTCGACCAGCCGCACGACCTGGGACAGGACCGTGTCGCTTCCCACCCGGTCAGCCGTGAATTGAAAGGCACCGGCCAGGTTGACGGTCCCGCCGATCACCGAATCGCCGGGGCCCTTGTCCGCCGGGATGCTTTCGCCGGTGATCATGGACTCGTCGATCGTGGAATTGCCTTCGATGATGCTGCCGTCTACCGGGATCCGTTCGCCGGGACGGACCATGATCCGGTCACCGGGGTGGACATCCTCGACCGGCAGATCGACGGCCTGGCCGTCACGGATGACCCGGGCGGTGCGGACCTGCAATTCCATCAGCTTGCGGATGGCGCCGGAGGTCTGGGCCATGGCCCGGTTTTCCAGGTAGCGACCCAGGAGGATCAACCCGATGATCGTCGCCGAGGTCTCGTAGAACACATCGGGCTCAATCCCGGATTGCCGGAACCATTCCGGCGTGAAGGTCGCCGCGACGCTGTACAGGTAGGCGGCGCTGGTGCCGACGGCGATCAGGGTGTCCATGTCGGAGCTGAAGGTCTTTAGCCGGGCCCACATGCCCTTGTAGAAGCGCCAGCCGCCCCAGATCTGGATGGGGGTCGCGAGGGCGAACATGAAATAGCGATTGGTGATGAAGTCCGGGGTCCAGCTCCAGTGGGCGCCCATTCCGCCCCACATGAGCACAAACGCCGCTGCCAGAGTGAGGGAGAAGCGGAGCTTGAGATCGTTCAACTCGGCGGTCTTGCGACGCTCAAGCAGGTCTTCGGTGGCTTCGTCCGATCCGGCCTCGTTGGCCACCTCGTAGCCCGAGGCGACGACCCTCTCTGCCAGGGCGGCGCGGTCGACGGCGCCGGGGAGGAAAGTGGCGGTGGCGGTCTCGGCGGCCAGGTTCACGTTTGCGTCCACGACACCTTCGGTGTCCTTCAGGAACCGCTCGACGCGGCCGACGCTGGAGGCGCAGGTCATGCCGAGGTCGTGGAGGGTCATGGTTTCCCGGGCGACCTCGTATCCGGAGCTTTCGACGGCATCGATCAATTCGGAGATGCCGATGCTGTCCGGGTCGAATTGGACGGTGGCTCTTTCGGTGGCCAGGTTGACCGCGGCGTCCGCGACCCCATCGGCGTTCTTGAGGGACCGCTCCACGCGCCCGACGCAGGAGGCGCAGGTCATGCCCTCGACGGGTATGGCCAGTTCGGCGGTGCCGGCGCGCTGTTCGGTGGCCACGGCGGCTAGGACCTTTCGGTGGCCGCAGGCTCGGCGAGCAGCATCTCGGCGATTTCGGCCGGGACCAGCGGCACGCGCTTCAGGTGACCGGAGCCGCGGAAGACGTCCATCAACTCGCTGATCACGCGCTCGCGCTCGGCCTGGTCCTCGCCGCGGATGGCGGTGGTGACGCAGTGCTGGAGGTGGCTCTCAAGAACGAGGGCGTTGACCTTCTCGATGGCGCCCTGGATGGCGAGGGTCTGCTTGAGGAGATCGACGCAATAGGCGTCTTCCTCGACCATGCGCTCGACCCCGCGCACGTGGCCTTCGACGGAGCGCCAGCGGGCGAGGACGCTTTTCTTGATTTCGGTGTCCATGGGAATGACCTGCTTCATTATTTCGGGTTCGAGAGCGGTCCATAGCCTACCCCACCCCGGGGAGGGGGTTAATCACGTAGTCACAGGGTAGGACGTCGTAGGGAAGCGGTACTTCAGGCGATTCAGTCCGCGAAGGCGCGCGTAGAGTCCGAGACATCGCCAGCGTCGATTCCGCCCCGTCCGATGCGGCCAGACGAGCGTGGTGCGGGGCTAGAGGACTTCCCCGGCGCGAATCGTGTGCACGGCCTTGAGTTCGTGGTGACCGGTCCACTCAGTGCCCATGGAATCGGTGAACACGACCTCTCGTTCGCGGTGCCGCAGCACGGCGATGTCGGCTTCCCGACCGACCTGCAAGCTGCCGACCTGGTCCTGTAGTCCGATAATCCCGGCGGGTTCTCGGGTGGAGCGGTGGATGACCTCCGGCAACGGGACGCCCAGGTCGAGCATCTTGGCCATGGTGGTCGGCATGTCGTGCACCGGGCCGTCGATGTTGGTCACGTGGAGATCGGTGCTGATGGAATCTGCCATAAACCCGGCGGCGACGGCATTGCGGGCGCGTTCGTACTGGAAGCTGCCCGAGCCGTGGCCGATGTCGAACAGCACTCCGCGGTCGCGCGCCGCCCGGGGGGCGACGGTGGGCTGGTCGTCTTCATCAAACAGGTTGTTGGCGCCGGCCCTGTAGCAGTGGGTCACGATGTCCCCGGGGCGCAGCATGGAGAGCAGTTCTTCCATCGGAATCGGCGAGTTGCCGATGTGGACCATGAGGAAGGTGCCGGCGTCGTGGGCCATCTTCACGGCCTGCTGGGCGTGGTGACGGCCTTGCTGCCCCCAGCCAACGAGCGGTCCACCCAACCGGATTTTGCAGCCGATGAAGGTGTCGGGGAACTCCCGGATGCCTTCTATGCCGCCGGCCGGATCGGCGAAGACCGGGTCGTTGAGTTCGCCCTTGTTGGATACCAGGCCGATTTCGCTCAGGTTCATCAGGCCGAGCACCCGCACGCGGGCCGGGTCGACGATCCACTCCCGGAAACCGCGGTAGTTCTGCGAACCGGTACTGCCGGCGTCGAGCATGGTTGTGGTGCCGCCCTTGGTTCCGATTTCGTCGGCGTCGACGCCCCAGAACGTGGCCCCGCGATAGACGTGGACGTGGATATCGACCAGGCCCGGCGTGACCAGGCAACTCGCCGCGTCCAGGGTCCGGGCGCCTTCGGTAGGGATACCGGACTCGATCGCCGCCACCTTGCCGTCCCTCACCGCCACATCCCGGATTCCGTCGAGGCCGGTCGCCGAATCGATGACCCGTCCGCCGGTGATGACGAGGTCGAAGGGCTGGTTTTCAGTGTTCAAGTCAGATCAATCCTCTCGCTGGTGGCGAAACGTAACGCGACCGGTGGGCCGGTCGTTTTTATGAGTGAGAGGCCCTTGCACCGGTCGGTTCTGCCGTCTCAAGTGGTCCCGTTGCACGGGCCTCTCGCCTATTCTCCAGAGTCGCCCCAGAACGATGCCAGATCGACGTCGGGTCTGGCCATCTCGGCCATCCTCGCGGCCTCGCGCTCCTGTACTGTCCGGGATGCCTGTAGTAGCTCGGCGGTCACCCCGGCGGGAAATACCCCGACTCCGTTCTCATCGGCATGGATCAGCGATTCCGGGCTGACAATCGTGCCGCCGACCATGATGTCCAGGCCGACCTCCACGATCTCGTAGTTACCGTGGGCCGGGGTGGCGCCGGCGGCGAAGTAGTGGAAGCCCATCCCGCGGACGGCACTCAGATCGCGGACGCCGCCGTCGGTGACGAGACCGATGGCGCCGAGCCGCGCGGCGGAGGTGGCCACCATGTCGCCGAAATGACAGGACCGCCGCGGATCGGGGCCCACGTCCTTGAATACCAGGACCGCCGGCTTTGGCGCCTTTTCCAGTGCCTGGAAGAGGCTGGCGAAGCCGGACCTGGATCCCGGTGACCCGGGCACCGCGCTGCGCGCCGTGGCGGTGACGGCGTATCCGACCATCCGGCCGAGATCGGGGAACAGGCAGCGGATGTCGAACCCCATGAAGCCGTCAGTGCGATCCCGCAATTGCAGCCGCTCGATGGCATTGCAGACCGTTGGCGTGTCAAATTCGCGGAGCAGGTCGAGGTTCTTCCGGTCTTCGTCGGCCAATCAGTTCTCCAGTCCCCCGGTCGGGGAATATTTGTAGAGGATTCGCGGCTCGCCCGGGACGATGTTGGATTCGACGACCGGCGCGATCGAGCCTGCCGCCAGCAACCGCCGCAGGGCGGTTCGCTGCTCGTCGGTCGCCCGGTCAGGATTGTGGTAGATGAAACGGATCCCAAGCTCGTCGAGGTACTCCTCGCGGAGCGTCTCCTGCGCCCAGCCGTAGACCGATGAGTACTTCTGAGCGTGAGACAGGTGATGGTAGCCGTAGGGGATGAACTGGCCGGTGGCGGCGGAAAGCCGGGCGGTTACTTGATCGTTGCGAGAATCGTACAGATCGTAGGCGGTGCGCGATCCCCAGAGGACCAGGAGGCCATCGGTGACTTCGGTTTCGGCGAGGAGGAAATCGATTGCCGGCTGGTCGGCGCCCGAGTCGGCGGTTTCAGCCTGGGCGATCATGCCCGGCCAGGCGATGGAGCTGACCAGGAAGGCCACCAGCGATAGGCCGCCGACGAAGCCGAGGACCATGCGACGGCCCCGATTGGAGAATATCGGCGCGCGGAGCCGAGTGGCGCCCCATATGCCGAGCGTGACAAATCCAATGCCGGCGCCGAAATGGGCGAAGCGGTAGATGTCGGGCGGAGAAGACTCGAAATGGAACACGGTGCCGGCCACCGCGCCGGCGGCCCCGGCAAGGGCGAAGATGAAGGCCGGGCGATCGGGCCGCGCGGCGCCGGTGATGGCGATCGCGAGCAGGAGGAAGGTGATCAGGCCGCCATCGACGAGGTATTCCCAGCTCAGAAGGCCGACTTCGTGCTGGTCGGGGTTGGCCCAGTAGAAGAGCGGACCCCCGGAGTTGTAGCCCCAGCTGGTGAAATTGCCCGGCTCCCCGGTATTCAGATAGACGCCTAGTTGCAAGACCGCGCGATCGCCTCGGAAGATGCCCCCGAGAACGCTGGAGGTGGTGAGGGCCAGGAGGCCGGCCGGGATCAAGCTGGCGATGGGCAGGGCCGGCAGCCACCAGCGCGATCGTCGGAGCCGCCACATCATCAGGATTCCGTAGCCAACGATGGCCGCGGCGACGGCCGCGAAGAAGTACTCACTGGCCGCGGCCAACAGGGTCAGGGCGATGATCAGCAGACCGAGGAGCGCCGCGCGGGTGCGGGAGTCTTGCCCGGTGCCGGCGAGTTCGAGCACCAGCCAAAGGGAGGCCAGGGCCGGGAAGAAGCCGAAGATGTTGGTGGGGTTGTGGGTCGCCATGGAGAAGGTCGGGCCGAGAAATACCCCCGACCAGGTCACCGCTTCCGGGTTGCGGGCAACGAGGGCGAGTGCTTCGCCGAAGCCTTCGCCGGCGGCGTAGGCGGGCAGCCCCAGCCAGTACAGCGGCCCCCAGGCCCAGAGGAGCAACCCGGCGAAGATGCCGGCCTTCAGGTTGCGGGTCAGGCGCGCGACGACGCCCAGCGTACCCAGGAACAGGCCGACGCCCAGGGCGCCGAGAAAATGCGGCAGGAGGGTGGGCACGTCGATCCCCAGCAGGTTTTGAGTGGCGGACGCGAGGGTGTGGACCGAGAATCGGTAGGTCATGAAGAAATCGGGCTCAAATGGGTTGACCACGGGAAAGTTGCCGCGACCGATCGTCGCGACTAGCCCGCTGTGCAGATATTCGGTGGCGACATCGGCGCCGCCGGCGGTGCCCTCGAGCCAGAAGGCCAGCGCGGAGATATAGATGCAGACCGAGACCCCGGCCGCGACGGCGAGGCCGACCGGCCCGATGCCGGGGAACTGTGGCTGTTTGGCGGCGGGCGCCGGGGCCGGGATCAGCCGCCGGATTCCGGTGGCCAGCGCGACCAGGCCGGCCGCGGCGGCGACGCTGGACCAGCCTGCCGGGAGGAGTATCGGCAGCCAGAGGAGCGTGAAGCCCTGGAAGACAGTTGCCACCAGGATGGCCAGCCCGAGAACGATGAGCGGGCTCCGCTCGCCCAGCAACCGTCGGACGATCGCGGCCGCCGACCACAGGCTGGCGCCGACCGCCAGGATGAGCAGCAACAGCCCGGGCAGAGACATCAGGAGATGGCCGCCGGCGCGGCAGGGTGGCGGCCGCACACTGTGGAGAGGGCGCTCAATGGCCCCAGATGGTTGCCCCCAAACCAGCCCGGGGAACGGGGCGCGGAGCGGCTCAACCCATAGGGTCGATGATATAATTCCCGATCCCGCGGCCCGGACGGGATTGATGGCCAGAATGTTTTCGCGGGAGGCAAGCGTTGTGGCTCGGAATCCATCGTATGAGGGTTCGTAGGCGATGTTAGGGGCACAGGGTATGTCAGCCAAGATATGGTTGCGTATCGTCCCGGATGCCGAAAGATTGCAGTTGAAGGCCAAGCATGACTGAAGACGGCGGCGCCGGTACAGAGGCGGACCTCCTGGCTCAGGCGAATGACCAGGTCGCGCTCATGGCCGCGCAGGCTGATTTCGCAAGTGCGCTCAACGCCTCGGTCGATCTTGACGATGTGGTGAGGTCAGGGGCCGGGTTCCTGCGCCAGGTATTTGGCATAGATCAGCTGGCGGTGATCGTCGTCGGCCCGCAGGCGGACCTCATCGGCATCCGCAGCGATCGATCTGATCCGAGCGTGGTGGAGCACTTCTCCATCAGCGGTGGCGAGCGGGTATTGCTGAATGCTTTTACAGCGGGAGAGACGCAGCTTCGCAACGAGGGCGACGATCACGAGGGTGTGGCCGATGTCGTTGGCCACGATGAACTGAAGAGTTTCTTGACGATGCCGCTTGTGTCGACCCAGGGGTTGGCCGGCGCGATGCTGGCGGGCTCAACGTCGATCAGTCAATCGGCCCAGTATGGCGGCGAAACCCTGAAGGACGCCAGCGGTGAATTGGGCACCGCGATTGAGCGGGTGGTGTCGTTCGAGAAGAGTCGAATGCAGGCGATTACCGACCCGTTGACCGAACTGTACAACCGGCGCTACTTCACCGAAGCGCTGCGCAACGAAGTGCGCAAGGCCAACCGGCTGGGCTATCCGCTGGGCCTTTTCATGATTGATATTGACCATTTCAAGCTGGTGAATGACACCTATGGGCACATCGCCGGCGACGAAGTGCTGACGAGAGTGGCGCGCACAATCGAGGATTCGGTGAGAGCGTCTGACGTGGTGGCAAGGTATGGGGGCGAGGAGTTCGCGGTGATCCTGGTCGGCTGTCCGCCGAGCGACCTGGAAGTGCTGGCGGAGAAGACCAGGTTGGCGGTGGACAAGGCCGAGATGCCGCACACCAGCGACGATGATCGGTCGGTGACAATAAGCCTGGGCGCGGCGTCCTATGAAGATATGACGATGGACGCCGAGGGCCTGATCGACTGTGCCGACCAGGCGCTGATGGAGGCCAAACGATCCGGTCGGAATCGGGTTGTTATCGGCGACACCCTGGCCGCCTAGCCAGACCGCGACGAAGGCGGGCGCCCCCGGTTCTATGGCGGCTGTACAGACAGGCACACGTCCTGAAGACGGCTGATATTCCGATAGACTCTGCCGGGCGAGTCGCGGTGGAATCGGCCGCGGCCCGCTACGCCCACTAATGGAGTTCTTCGCGGAACTGCGGGACACGCTGATGGCCTTCCTGCAGTTGCACCAGTACAAGGCCATCGCCGTGCTGATCGGCGTGGAAGAGGCCGGTCTGCCACTGCCTTTGCCCGGCGATCTGGCCATCGTATTCATGGGCGCGCAGGTTTCCGCCGGCAAAGCATCGCCGATCCC
>CAYYTN010000103.1:0-685 GCA_964474495.1 uncultured Chloroflexota bacterium | reverse complement strand
GATCGGCCACGACCGGAGCCAGCGCCCTGTATTGGATCGCGCGATCGCTGGGGACGCGCATCGTGGAACGCTACGGACGGTGGCTCCATCTCACGGCGGAGCGGCAGGAGTGGGTAGAACGTTGGTTTGCCCGGCACGGCGCCGTCGTCATCATCGTGGGCCGCCTGATCCCGGGGCTACGGATCGCCGTGGCGGTGGCGGCGGGGGTGGCAAGGGTCCGTTTCTCAAGGTTTGTTCTCTACACCGCCATTTCGGCCCTGATCTGGGGAACGATCTACACCACGATCGGGTGGGTTCTCGGAGAACGCTGGGAGAATGACCGCGAATCGATCGAGGCCTTCTTCGACAATCCGCTGGTCGCCCTAATTATTGGAGCGAGCCTGGGAGTGATAGTCACGTTGTGGCTCTTGCGGAAACGCGGTTGGTGGTTCGGGCGGCGAAAAGCCGTGTCGATTGAACGCGTCGACTCCGCGGTCGCGGCCGGTGATTCGACGGAGGAAACTCCCGACGTTCAGGGCTGAGGGACAACCTGGTCGGGGATGGTGATCAGCAGGCCGACGAACAGGGTGTTTTGATCCTCTATTCCGTTTTCCTCCATCAAGGCCTCGATGGATACGCCGAATTCCTGGGAAAGCCCGAACAAGGTATCGCCCTCCTGGACGATGTAGGTGCGATCGTCGACCTG
>CAYYTN010000102.1:0-8777 GCA_964474495.1 uncultured Chloroflexota bacterium | reverse complement strand
CCGGATTGTGCGCCAGCACCGTCCGGCGGATCAAATCCGCGTCCGCCGCGTAGTCTCGCAGCTCCGCCGCCAGTCCGTCGTAGTAGAGCGCCGAATCTGTGTACGAATCGTCCCCCATACCGCCGAGCCTAGCATCGCGCAATAATGGGCGCGGAGCCACCGCACCGAATCGCGAGGTCGCCGAAATGAGTGAAACAACCGGGGCGCTCACCATCGACTACCTGGGCCACTGCGCCTTTCGCTTCACCACCCCGGCCGGGCAGCGCATCCTGGTCGACCCCTACCGCAACTGGCCCGACGGCCGCCGCTGGTTTAAGCGCGAGTGCGCGAACGTCGAAGCCGACGTCCTGCTGGTCAGCCATCCCCACGCCGACCACGACCGCGTCGAGTCCACTCTCGGCGATCCACAACTCCTCGACGCCGAGGGCGAACTGGCCGGGCTCGACTTCCGTATCCGCGGGTTGACCGGCCGGCACTCGGCCCGCTTCGGCCGCGACATCGACTACTTCAACACCATCTTCGTCCTCGAAACCGCTGGTCTGCGCGTCTGCCTGATGGGCGACAACGAGGCCAATTTGTCGGAGAGCCTTCGCAACGAAATCGGCCCGCTCGATCTGCTGGTCGTGCCGGTCGAAGACGCCGGCCTGATCCTCAGCGCGGCCGAGGCCGAGCGCCTGGCCAACCGCCTCCAGCCGCGCGTCGTCATCCCCACCCACTACTTCATCGAAGGGCTCACCGAGCCGTCCTCGGGCTTCGAGGGGATCGACGAGTGGCGGAAGCTCCAGGCGACGGTCCGCGAACTGCCCGGGGCGACGCTCGAATTGCGCCGGGAAGACCTGCCCGAGACGCGCGAGGGCTGGGTATTCGGCGATTGCCTGGTGCCCCAGGACTGATTGCGCAGAATCAAATCATTGGAAAGGAATTGGCCCATGCCCCGCCAGATCATCGACCTCACCGCCACCATCGAAGAAGGCATGGTCCAAAACGCCCCCTTCCACCCCCGCGCCCCGCTGCTGTGGACCAACCAGAACCACAACGTCACCCAGTGGTACCAGGAGCACCTCTGGAGCGGTGACCTGCCGCCACTTTTCGACGGCCTGTCCCCGGAAGCCGGCCAGCACGGCCAGGGCCACGGCCAGCAGAGCGAGCAGGTGCTCTTCGGCACCCACATGGGCACCCACATCGACGCGCCGCTGCACTTCGATGGCCGGCCCGATGCCGGCGACGCCACCACCATCCCGGTCGATATCTGCATGGGCGAGGCCATCCTGCTGGACCTGCGCCCCGAGGTCGGCGACGACTGGGGCCACGTCATCACGTCCGCCGATCTGGACGCCGCCGAGGCCCGCTCCGGCGATACCGTGCGACCCGGCGACATCGTGATCCTGCACACCGGCCACGCCGCCGCCAACGCCTACGGGCCCAACGCCAGTTCCGCCAACTACGCCCCCATCCACCCCGGGCTCGGCTACCACGCGCCGGCCTGGTTCCTGGATCGCCAGGTAGCCCTGATCGGCGTTGACACCGCCAACCTGGACACCGACCAGGTCCTCTCCGCGCACGTCAACTTCCTGCTGCGGCCCTGGATCGGCAAGGACCCGGTCTACATCATCGAGAACCTGGTCCGGCTTGAGGACATCCCGCGACCCCGGTTTGAATTCATCGGCCTGCCGCTGCCGATCAAGGACGGCAGCGGTTCACCGATCCGCGCGCTGGCGATCCTGGACTAGCGACCCCGGGCCCGGTCGTCCGACGCCCGCGAGTCCATCACCCGCAGCAGGCTGTCCAGCCCGCCGGCCAGGTCCGTCAACTCCGCCGTAGGGCGGAGGCGAGCGAGCGCCCGGCATCCGCCGGGCGCTCATGCGTTTTCGGGCCGGGGTGACTCGAATCGGGCTGGCCCCGCCGTCGCCGGCGAAATAGACTCACCCGCGTTACCGTCCCCAGCCTGATCCCGGCGCCGCCAGCTTCCCGGAGCCAGCCACCTTGCTCGAACGCCTCGGCCGCCTGTTTGCCCGCCGCCGCTGGTACGTAATCGGCTTCTGGGTCGTGCTGGCCGGCCTGTCCCTGCTGCTGGCGCCCCGGGTCGGCTCGGTCCTGCGGGCCGGGGGATTTTCGGCCGCCGGGCTCGAATCCGAGATCGCCTTCGAGCGCTACCAGCAGGACTTTGGCTCGCCGGGTTCGGCGGTCAGCGTTGTCTTCCATTCCGAGGAGCTGGCCGCGTCCGATCCGGCCTTTGTGGAAGCGGCCCGCGCCGCGCTGCACCCGCTTACCGGACTCGACTACGTCCAGCAGGTGCTGCCCTTCTGGGACAACCCTTCCCAGGTGGCGCCACGCGGCCACACCGCCTACGCCGCCGTGGTGGTCGATATCGACGACGAACGCGCCCACCGGATCGTCCCGGATGTCCGCGCCGCGCTGGCGCCGATCGAGATCGAGATGCACGTCGCCGGGGCGGCCGCGTTCTACGAGGACATCCAGTCCACCAGCGAGAACGACCTCCGCCGCGCTGAGGCCATCGGCCTGCCGTTCGCCCTGCTGGCGCTGCTGCTGGTCTTCGGCTCGCTGGTCGCCGCCGGCGTCCCGGTGATCTCCGGCGGTGTCAGCGTGATCGTCGGCCTGGCGGCGATCTTCCTGCTCGGCCAGGTCGCCAGCTTTTCGATCTTCGCGCTGAACGTGGTCACGCTGGTCGGACTGGGCCTCGGCGCTGACTATTCGCTGTTTTTGGTCAGCCGTTTTCGCGAGGAACTGGCCCGCGGGCTCGGCCCGGAAGATGCGGTGGCGGTCACCATGGCCACGGCCGGCCGCGCGGTGCTCTTCTCGGGCCTGGCGGTGATGATCGGACTGTCGTCGCTGACGATGTTCGAGTTCATGATGCTGCGCTCGATCGGTATCGGCGGCACGGTGGTGACGGTAATCGCGGTGCTCGCCGCCACTACCCTGGTCCCGGCGATCCTGGTGGTCCTTGGACCCAACATCGACCGCGGCCGGGTCTGGCGGCCGCGTTTCGGCGTCCGCGACGGCTGGGCGCGACTGGCGCGCCTGGTGATGCGCCGCGCCGGCCTGGTCTTCCTGCTGGTCGGCCTGTTCCTGCTGCTGATGGGCGCGCCGTTGCTAGGCATCCGGGTCAACGCCCCCGACGCCGGCGTGCTCACCCCGGACAGCGAATCCCGCCAGGTCTACGACCTGCTCAGCCGCGAATTCGGCGTCGGCCACATCGCCCCGAGCTTCATCGTTGCCCGTTTCGAGGGCGGCGCGCTCGGCCCGGAGGGCATCGACGCCCTTTACCGCCTGGGCCTGGCGCTCGAAAACGACCCCCGCGTCGTCCGCGTCCGCAGCCCGCTGAATCTCGATCCCCGCATCACCCTGGACGAGTACCGCCTCCTCTACGCCGATCCGGACCGCATCCCCGATCCCTACGCCGCCGGCTTCGCGGCTGTCTTCACCCGCGGCAACACGGTGGTCATGTCCATCGAGCCCCGCGCCCCGGCCGCCTCCCCTGAGGCCCGCGGCCTGGTCGACGCCCTCCGCGAATACCGCGACCGCCACGGGCTGGATCTACTGGTCGGCGGCGGCGCGGCCGGTCTCAGTGACTTCTCCGATCGTCTCTACGAGGACTTCCCGAGGGCGGTGGCGCTAATCCTGCTGGTCAGCTACCTGGTGCTGCTGGCGCTGTTCCGCTCGATCCTGCTGCCGCTCAAGGCGGTGTTCATGAACACCCTCAGCCTGGCGGCCAGCTTCGGCATGCTGGTGCTGGTCTTCCAGGACGGCTGGCTCGCCAACGTGTTTCGTTTTGAGCCGCTCGGCTACGTCGAGGCGACGCTGCCGGTGCTGATGTTCGCGCTGCTCTTCGGGCTCAGCATGGACTACGAAGTCTTCCTCCTCGCCCGGGTCAAAGAGGCCCATGACACCGGCAGCAACAACACCGAGGCCGTCGCCCTCGGACTGGAACGCAGCGGGCGGGTCATCACCAGCGCGGCGACGGTGGTGATCGTCGTCAGCCTGGCCTTCGTCACCGCTAATATCGTGCTCATCAAGGCCGTTGGACTCGGCGCCGCGGTGGCGATCTTCATCGATGCCACGGTCGTCCGCACGCTGTTGGTCCCGGCGACGATGAAGTTACTGGGCGAGTGGAATTGGTGGGCCCCGGCGTGGCTGTTTCGGGGAGCCGGCCGATGAACGGGCCCCGCCTGCCTCTCCTTCTCATCACCGTCCTTTTAACCCTGACTCTGGCCGCTTGCGCCCGCGATTTCACCCCGCTCGCCGACATCCCCGCCCCGGCCCCCGCCGTCGCCGACCTTCCGCCCATCAGCCTCCCGGCCGACCACGCCCCGCACGAGAACCTTTCCGAATGGTGGTACTTCACCGGCCATCTCAGCGACGCCGCCGGCGGCGAGTACGGATTCGAGTTCGTGATCTTCCAGGCCGCCCGTGATGGCGAGATCGCCTACGCGGCCCACTTCGCGCTCACCGATCCGGCCGCCGACCGGTTCGCCTACGACCAGCGGACTTCCTTCGCACACGGCTCCCGGCAGGCGGCCGGACTCAACCTCTGCGTGGGCGGCTGGACCCTGATCGAATCCGACGGCAGCTTCGCCTTCACCGCCGACCTGCCCGACCGTCAACTCACCCTCCGGCTGCGCCCGGTCAAGCCGCCGGCCATCCACAACCGCGACGGCTTGCTGGACTTCGCGCCGTACGGCTGGAGCTATTACTACTCCTATACGCGGCTTGACGTAGCCGGCGAGCTATCCGGTATCGGCGAACCCGCCACCGTCCAGGGCCGGGCCTGGATGGACCACCAATGGGGCGATTTCATCTCGGTCGGCGCCGGCGGCTGGGACTGGTTCAGCCTGCAACTCGACGACGGCCGCGACTTCACCGCCTCGGTCGTGCGCGGCGAGGAAGGCCAGGTCGTCCTCAAGTACGCCACCCTCGTCTCCACTGACGGCGTCGCCAGCCACCTGGAGGCCGGCGAGTTCGAAGTAACCGCCCTGGACGAGTGGACCAGCCCGGCCACCGGCGCGGTCTACCCGTCGCGCTGGCGCCTGGCGATCCCGGACGAAGCCATCGATCTGGAACTCCAGCCGGTCGTCGCCGACCAGGAACTCGACGCCCGCGCCAGCACCGGCAACGTCTACTGGGAGGGCGCGGTGCTCGCGCTCGGCGAGGGTGACCCGGTCGGCCGCGGCTACGTCGAACTGACCGGCTACGCACCGGGCGCCACCGCGCTCAGCCTGGAAATTCTCACCGGCCCCCGCACCGACCTCTGCTCATCCGTTCCGTAATGCTTCCCACCCGCCGCCCCCCGCTCCCGGGTGGTAGCCTTGTCCATTCCGACTCGCGCCGCTATTGGAGGCCGCCCCCATCAACCCTGTAATCGAGATACCGTTCGCGCCCGAGTTCCATATCGGCCCGCTCACCATGCGCTGGTACGGACTCATCATCGTCGCCGGCATAGGGGCCGGCTGGTGGATCGCCCGCCGCTACGCCCGCCACGCCGGGATCACCGCCGAGACCGTTGACCAGATCGCCTTCGTCGCAATCATCTGCGGCGTAATTGGCACCCGCGTCCTCCACGTCGCCGAGGAGTGGGGCGACAACTACTCCAGGGATCCCGTTTCCGCTCTCAAGATGTGGGAGGGCGGCGGCTCTGTCTGGGGCAGCATCATTGGCGGCATAGCCGGCGGCGTCGGCATGGCCATCTACTACAAGCTTCCCCGCTTGCCGCTGCTCGATGTCGGCGCGATCGGCCTGATCACCGGCCAGCTTATCGGCCGCATGGCTAATGTGGTTAACGGCGAGCATACGAAGGTGGCCACCGACGCCGCCTGGGCCTTCCTGTATACCAATCCCGCCACGGCGGCCGTCCGCGATGGCTTCGGCAACACCTACCCCGCCCACCCGTCGCCCGTCTACGAAATGATCCTCAACGCCTTCATCCTGACCATCCTCATCCGGCTGGTGAAGCGCTGGGGCGGCTCTGGAATCGTCGTCGCCGCGTATCTCTTCCTCTACTCCGCGGGCCGTTTCGGGCTCAGCTTCCTGCGCGTCGATGACTACTACATCGGCCTGACCCAGGCCCAGTGGATCTCGGTCATTATCGGCGTGCCGGCCTTCATCGCGCTGGCGCTCTTCGCGATCGGGCGCTTCCCCCGCAACGTCGCGCCGGCCATGCCCGACGCCGTCCGCGATCGCGCCGGATGACCGCCGCATGACTGACGCGACGTTCAAACAACTCCCCGTCACCGTCGTCTCCGGCTTTCTCGGCGCCGGCAAAACCACCCTGCCACGTCCTCAACAACCGCGAGGGCCTGAAGGTGGCGGTGATCGTCAACGACATGAGCGAGATCAACATCGACGCCCAGCTGCTCGGCGAGGGCGGCCTCAGCCGGGTTGACGACAAGGTCGTCCAGCTCAGCAACGGCTGCGTCTGCTGCGGGCTGCGCGAGGACCTGCTGCTCGAGGTAGTGGGCCTGGCCCGGCGCGGCGAATTCGACTACCTGCTGATCGAGCCGACCGGCGTCTCCGAGCCGATGCCGGTCGCCCAGACCTTCACCTTCCCCGACTCGGCCGGCCGCGCTCTCAACGACATCGCCCGCCTGGACACCCTGGTCACGGTCGTCGACGCCGGCAGTTTCCTGGAAGACTTCGGCTCGCTGGCCGAGATCGGCGACCTGGACATCGAGGGCGAGGGTGAAGACGAGCATCGCGACATTGCCGAACTAATCGTCGAGCAGGTCGAGTTCGCCAACGTCATCGTCGTCAATAAGACCGATCTGATCGACGCCGAGGAAGTCGAAGGCCTGGCGGCGCTGCTCGCCGAGCTGAACCCCGGGGCCGAAATCCTTTCCGCCGAGCACGGCCGGGTGCCGCTGGAGCGCATCCTCAACACCGGCCTTTTCGACCTGGACAACGTGAGCCAGTCGCCCGGCTGGGTCCGCGCCCTGGGCGGCGCCGATGACCACGATCACGACCACGACGGCGAGGAGCACCAGTTCGAGCGCTACGGCATCGCCACGATCGTATACCGCGCCCGCCGTCCCTTCCACCCGCGGCGTCTCGCCGACCTGCTGAACGCCGACGGACTCCAACACGTCCTGCGCTCCAAGGGCTTCATCTGGCTGGCCACCCGCACCGACCATGTCGGGCTCTGGTCGCAGGCCGGCGGGGTCATCAACATCTCACCGGCCGGCACCTGGTGGGCGACGGTCCCCGAGTCCGACTGGCCCGACGATCCCGACAACCGCGCCTATATCGAAGGTCAGATGCACGGCGACCACGGTGACCGCCGCCAGGAAATGGTGCTCATCGGGGTCGGCATGGACCGTCCGGCGCTGGTCGCCGCTCTCGACGCCTGCCTGGTCACCGACGCGGAGATGGCATCCGGCCCGGCCGCCTGGGCTGACCTGGACGATCCCTTCCCTCCCTGGCCGTCACTCCGACCAGAGTGATCCCGCCCGGTCGCTGACACCGGCGGCCCGCGATCTGCGACAATGGGTGTCCCCGCTGATCCGGGGCGATCCGGCGCGGTAGCGGAAATGAAGCCGTTACGCGACCGGCCGAACGGCGAAAGGATGCGACCATGGCCAGAACCGTCCTCGTTCTCGGTGGTGGCATCGGCGGCGTCGTCGCTGCCCGCGAGCTGCGCAAATGGCTCGGCTCCTCCGACCGGGTCATCCTGATCGACCGCGACGGCAAGCACCTCTTTCCACCCTCGCTGCTCTGGGTCATGGAAGGCACCCGCAAACCGGCGGCCATCGTCAAGAACCTGGAGCGCCTCCGCCGCAAGGGCATTGAGGTCATCGTCGGCGCGGTGACCGGCATCGACACCGACAACCGTCGCGTCGCCACCGACGCCGGGGAGTTTGATTACGACGCCCTGGTAATCGCCCTCGGCGCCGAGCTGGCTCCCGACCTCATGCCCGGCTTTGCCGAGGCCGCCGTGACCCCGTTCGACCTGGAAGGCGCGCAGGCTACCCGCGACGCCGTCGCCGGATTCGACGCTGGCAAGATCGTGGTGATGATCGCCAGCCTTCCCTACAAGTGCCCGGCCGCGCCCTACGAAACCGCCATGTTCATCGACCACGCCCTGCGCAAGCGCGGCGTCCGCGGCGGCGTCGAGATCGAGTTCATCACCCCCGAGCCGCAACCGATGCCGGTCGCCGGGCCCGAACTCGGCCGCATCGTCGAGATGGCGCTGGCCGCGCGCCGCATCACCTACCGTCCCGGCCTCACCCCGGAATCCATCGACGTAGAAGGCAGGGCGGTGGTCCTCGCCGGCGGCGAGCGGGTCGGCTTCGATCTGCTGGTCGGCATCCCCCCGCACCGCGCCCCGGAGGTCATGCGCGAGTCCGGCCTGGCCAACGAGGCCGGCTGGATCCCGGTCAACCACAACACGCTCACCACCGTCGTGCCGGGCGTCTTCGCTATCGGCGACGTCACCGCCATCATGACGCCATCGGGCATGCCGTTGCCCAAGGCCGGGGTCTTCGCCGAAGGCCAGGCCAAGACCGCCGCCGCCGGCGTTGCCGGCTATCTCAGTGGCAAGGACGAGCCCACCGCCAACTTCTACGGCCACGGCGAATGCTTCCTCGAAACCGGCGGCGGCATCGCCGGCCGCGCCACCGGCAACTTCTATGCCGAGCCCAAACCGCGGGTCAAATTCAACATGCCCGGGCGCTTCTGGCACTGGCAGAAGTGGGTCTTCGAGAAGTGGTGGATGTTCCGCTGGGCGCCCTAGCCGCGGACTGCCTCCGCTCCCTGGCGACCCGGCGTTG
>CAYYTN010000101.1:7063-8781 GCA_964474495.1 uncultured Chloroflexota bacterium | reverse complement strand
CCAGGACAATCGGAAGTCGCGCACGGTTGGGGTCAGCTTCCTTTCCGATGCCGCCCAACTGGAGGCGCTGCTACCGGAGCGGTTCGAGCTGGTCGGCGAACCGGTCGTCACCGTGCGAGAGACCTTCATGACGGAGATCGATTGGCTGGCCGGTCGCGGGTACAACGTCCTCGGCGTGACGGTCAACGCCCGCTACAACGGGCGGCGTGACACTGCTGTTGGACCGTTCTTGTTCGTCCTGTGGGAGAACCTGACCGACCCGATTCTCACCGGTCGGGAGCAGCTCGGCTTCTCGAAAATCTACTGCGAGCTGCCGGAGCCCGTGGTGCACGGTGGCGAGGTCCACTGTACCGCCAGCTGGCTCGGGTTCCGGTTCATGGATCTGAAGGTCACCGAAATGGAGGAGATCGATCCCGGGGCCGACTCTTCCCCCGATTCGCCACCCGGCGACGAACTCCGCGGGACGTTGCACTACAAATACATGCCAAGAACCGGTGAATGGGGCGAGGCCGACGTTGCCCAGGCCATTCTCAGTCCCCGGCATGCACCGCTGAATCCATCTACCGCGGCGTGGCGCGGAAAAGGGTCGGTCGAATTCCACTCCGCCCGCTGGGAAGATTTGCCGACGCAGTTCATGATCGTTAATACGCTGAGCAAGTTGACGGTAAGGGAGACGCTCGGCGGCGCCGTCACGCACGATATTGGCGGCCGCAACCTCATCGATCAGCGTATTCTCGAATAGGGAGACCTGGTCCCCGGTCGCGGCGGCCCCCGGGCGCGGCAGGGTTAAAGCAGCCGGAACCGCATTGCCAGGGTCAGAACAACGAGGCCACCGGCGCCCATCAGCGCCACCGTGTCCCAGTGGAGCACGCGGCCCGGAATCAGGAGATTCGCCCCCACGGCGACCGCCAGGATGACGGCCGTCATCGCCGCCGCCAGCATGATGCTGGCGGGCCAGGATCGGTGCTTCTCCACGGGTCCTCGATTCCGCGCGTGAGCTTTTCATCACGATGCTACCCGTCAGCGGGGGAGAATGCCGTGAGTTCCGTCCGCGGATCGCGCGTCGCACGATCCTGCCAGCCATGCTGACCCCCGGGTAGCGCCGGCCGCCGGCCGCTCTCAGGCGACCCGGTAGCGCTCGATCGTCTCGTTGACGACGGTGATCCCCAGTCCCGGGCCTTCCGGCACCGCCAGGCGCCCGTCCACGACCGGGAAGCGCTCCACCGTGACCTCATGTCGCAGCGGCGAGTCGGCCACGCAGTACTCGAGGAACTCTCCGCCGCCGATGGCCGCCAGCGCGTGCAGCGAGGCCGCGATGGAGATTCCGCTCTTGAAGGTGTGGTTGATGGTGCCGGCACCGCGCGCGCGGGCGCGGCGGCCGACTTCGACCATGGTGGTGATCCCGCAGCGGCCGGGGTCGGGCTGCACGTAGTCCACGCCGCAGTCGAGCAACCGCTCGAAGGCCGGCGTCAGCGACTCGGCCTCGCCGGTGGCGATCGGCACCGGGCTGCGCCGGCATAGCTCGCGGTAGCCGTCCAGGTCGTCCGGCGCCAACGGCTCTTCCAGGAAGCCTATGTCAAATTCGGTAAATGCCTCGGCTCGCTCCAGTGCCGTCTCCCAGTCCCAGGCCTGCCCGGCGTCCACCAGCACTGTGACATCCTCGCCGGCGCCGCGCTTCGCCTGCCTTACAAGTTCCAGGTCCTCCGCGGCGCTGCGCC
>CAYYTN010000101.1:0-7041 GCA_964474495.1 uncultured Chloroflexota bacterium | reverse complement strand
TGGCGCTGAAGCCGGCATCGGCAAAGCGCCGGCCTCGCTCGTAGGTCTCCGCCGGGGTATTGCCAAACAGGAGCGAGGCGTAGGGGCGAAATCGTTGCTCGGCGGTAGCGCCCAGCAGTTCGCTGACCGACTTCCCGGCGGCCTTCCCGGCAAGGTCCCAGAGCGCAACGTCAACCCCGGCCATTGCGTGCACCCCGGCGCCGACCCGTCCGTAGAAGTTCAGCGCCTGGTCCATTCGGACCCGGCATTCGGCGCGATCCAGCGGGTCGACCCCGGCAAGCGCGTTGGCCAGGCCGTTGGCAAGCTGGTGCGAAAGCGGGGCATCTACGATCGCCTTGATCACAGTGGGGGCCGAATCCACTTCGCCCCAGCCACTGATGCCGGCGTCGGTATCGATGCGAATAAGGCACGTGTCCTGGGTACCGTCCGCGTCGGTGGTCACGTCGGGCAAACGCAGGACGATGGCTTCAACGGCGGTGATCTTCATCCTGGGTCCACTCCTAGCCGCGAGAGACGGATCAGCGCTCACCGGCATCAGCAACGCTCGGCCCTGCAGCGGCTCCGCGGGCGATCTTCCTTCGGCTACAGCGTCCCGGCGCGCGCCGCCCAGTTGCCCTGACCGGGAATGCGGCCGTCGTACTCGAGGACGCCACCGTCCACCAGCGGAGCCGCGTCAACAAAGGCGCCGGCCTCCCAGACTTCGGCCTTTACCGCCAACTCTTCCCGCTGTCCGCCGGCCTCCCCCCATTGAACATAGTGGATGATTGCCGAAGCGCGATCGAACTTGTTCGAGGCGTAGAGGGCCAGTTCGCCGCCAGCGGGATCGGGCGGGGAGATCGCACCATTCATGAAGTTCTGCGCAACGGTGTCCGTGCCGCTCCGGTAGGCGATATCCAACACCTGGTCCGGCTCCATGGTGATATCCGGAATCTCCCAGTACTCGCCTCCCGAACAAATCTGCCAGCCGATCATGGTCATGTTGGCGGTGTTGAGGTTGGTGAGCCGCACCATCGAATCCTCACCGGCAATCTGCACCGCCGAAAGGACGATGACACCAGGCTCCAGCCCCACCCGGGTACGCGCATCGGGAAGCCCGCCGGGCTGCCCCTGGGCCACTTCTGAACCGGCCACATCCGAGCTCGCCCAGCCCTGAACTCCGCCGGAACTCTGCTCGCCACAGCCGGTGAGCAGGGGAACCGCGACGGCGCCGATCAACCCGGCGCCCACCTGGACGAATCTTCTTCGCGATGTACGCATCTTCAATTCTCCTCAGTGGGCAACCGCGGCCCGCGGACCGGGCCCTACGGCTGAACCGCAACCACCCGATGCTCTTCCGCCGACTGCAGAGCCGTGTCGATCAACCCAACAATCGCCAGGGCGTGCTGCGGAGTAACCGCAAGCTCCCCACCCCGACCCAGTATCTTCGCGGCAACAGTGTTGTGAATGGTCTGCCACTGGTGCTCACCAGTGATGATAGTCTCTTCGGCATCGCCGTTTGCCCGGGTCACGACAAAGGGGCTCCAGAACCGCTCCTGGGTGATGGCGCCTTCGGTGCCGAGAATGTACAGGCTCGGAACTACCTGCGCGGCAAACGAGGTGACTTCAAGCTCGGCCAACCGGCCGTCGTCCCACTCGGCGATCAGCTTGGCGTAGTCATCGACTTCCTCGCTCCATTTGACGCTACGCAGGGCGCAGAAAACTCGGTCGGGAGCCGACCCGGTTAGGCGCAGCAGTTGATCGAAGAAGTGCGGCGCCCAGTCGTAGAGCTGCCCGCCACCGAACGCCTGCTCCATCCGCCATTCCGGGCGGTACTCGGCGGCCGGATAGTGGGCCAGCCACTCGGTGTAGTCAAACAGTACTCGCCGCTCGATGGAGACGATGCGCCCGATGGGATCGCCGGCCAGGAGATCTTGCAGGACGCCGAAGTCGGCGTCGTAGCCACGGTTGTGATGGACGCTGAGGACCAGATTCCGGGACTCCGCTTCGGAAATCATCTCGCGGGCTTCGCCGGCGTTCATCGCCATGGGTTTTTCAACGATTACGTGTTTGCCCGCCCGCAGCGCCGCCAGTACGTGGGCGTGATGAAAGCGCGACGGTGTCAGAACGCAAACGAGATCGATTTCCGAATCTTCGAGGATGACCTTCATGTCGTCGTGGATGGGTACCGAAAGCTCGTCGCGCCAGCGATCCCGCCGCTCGGCGGTGACGTCGGCGACCGCGACCAGGGCCATGTCGGGGCAGGCGGTGATCTGGGGAAGATGAATATCTTCAAAGATCCGCCCGAGGCCGATTGTTCCGACTCGCACGTTAGCCAAGGCTCGCCTTCCCCTGTCGCTCGCGTTGATAGTTTGGGCCCGACGTTGTTGGGCCCACTCGCGGGCCTAGCCCTTGACCGCTCCGGCCAACAGGCCCCGCATGAACAGCTTGCCGAGCGCGAAGTAGATGAGCAGCGTCGGGGCGCTGGCAATCAGGGCGGCGGCGAACTGAACGTTGTATTCGACGAAGTAAGAGTTGGCCAGGTTGTTGACCGCCACCATCACCGGGGCGTCCTTGGGATTGCTCAAGATGATTAGCGCCAGGAGGAAGTCATTCCATACCTGGGTGAACTGCCAGATCAAGACCACCGCGAATGCGGGTGCGGCGATCGGGAACATGATGTAGCGGTAGACCCCGAAGAAGCCGGCTCCGTCGATTCGGGCCGCCTCAACCAGGTCGGTGGGCACGCTGACGAAGTACCCTCGGAAGATGAGGGCCGTAATCGGAATTCCAAAAATCGAGTGGGAGATGATGACACCGGCGATCGAGCCGTAGACGCCCAGTTTCACCAGCACCTGCACAAGCGGGATCAGGATTCCCTGATACGGGAGAAAGAGCCCAAAAAGGACCATCAGGAAGACGATGTTGGACCCCCTGAACCGCCACTTGGCGAAAATGTAGCCGTTGATCGATCCGATGAAGGACGAGATCAACGCAGTGGGAACAGTGATCTTCAGACTGGCGATGAAATTCGGCGAAACCGCGTCCCAGCCCTTCTGGAACGCCTCGAACGACAGGCCCTCGGACGGCAGGTCCCACATCTTGGTGAGGGATACTTCGGAGAAGGGCTTCAGTCCGTTTACAAGGACCACGTAGACCGGCATCAGGTAAAACGCCGCGAAGGCGATCAGCACGCCGTACACACCGACTCGAGCCCATCCCCAGCGGAGGTGTCGTGTCATCTCAAACTTCCTTCCGGAGGCCCCAGAGATACGGCACTACAACGACGGTGGATATCAGAATCATCAGCACGGCGAGTACCGCCGAGCGCGAGAACTGGCTGTCCTGAAACGCCAGTTGGAACATGTGATAGCCGAAGGTATCGGTGGCGTAGGCGGCGCCGCTGCCAGAGATGGCGGCGACAATGTCAAAGGTCCGCAGCGCCAGTCCGAACAGGATGATGAAGGCCGTCATCGTCACGGGCCGGAGCATCGGGATGATGACGAAGCGATAGGTGGCGAAGGTGCCGGCGCCGTCGATTTGGGCGGCCTCGCGAACCTCCTGCGAGATCCCGCGGATCCCGGCCAAATAGAGAGCCATTGTGAACCCGGTCATCTGCCAGGCGGCCGCGATTGAGATGGCGGCGATGCCCCAGTCCTTGTCCGCGTACCACGCCGGGTTGAAATCTCCCATGCCGACCATGTCGAACAGGAGGTTGATGCCGGAACGCTGGCTCATCAGCCAACTCCACACGACCCCGGTGACGACGGCCGAGATGGCGAAGGGCATCACGAAGATCGTGCGGAACATCGATTCCATCTTGATCCGCTGGTCCAGGAACGAGGCGAGGACAAATCCGAAGCCCATGCACTGGGCCAGGAAGAGCACCGTCAGGACGCTCATGTTGCGGATGTCTTTGGCGAACCGCTTGAGCCCGAAGATTCGTTCCCAGTTGCCAATGCCCAGCCACTGGATGTCGGCCTCGGGGGTGTTCCAGTTCAGAAACGACACGACGCCGGTCCAGATCATGAACCCATAGATAAACACCACCACGGCGATGATCGACGGGCTCAGGATCAGTATCGCGAGGATGTTGTCTCGCGTGATGAACCTTCCGAATCGCGTCAGCCGCGATGGAACGAGGTCCGGCGGGGCGGCCGCAGGGCCGCCCCGCTGTTCGACCTCAGTGCTTATTAGCAGACCCCTGCGTCTTCGCAGTCGGTGCCAAGCGTCTTCTGGGTGTCCTCGATGTCGAGTTCAGCCGCGAATACGTTCAGCGTGTTGACGAAGGCGGTGATCCAGCTCTGCCGAGCCGCAAAACCATGCACGATGCTCTGGACGACCGTGTTGGTGTTCCAGTCCTCAATCGCTTCCTTCTGGTAGGTGTTGAAGTAGCTCAGGTTGGCGTCGGTACGCACCGGAATTGAGCCCTTGAAGTGATTGAACTGGTTCTGCCCGTCGAGGGAGCCACAAACGCGGCACCACTCGAGCGCGGCTTCGCGGTTGTTCGCGTTGTGCGGGACGACGAAGGCGTCGGAAAGGGCCATGTAGATCCCTTGCGTGCCCGGCGTCGGCGCCCAGCCGTACTGCCCATCGTATCCCTTGCCGCGGTAGAAGCCCTCGGCCCAGTCGCCGTTGATGGTGCAGGCGGCGTCGCCGCTCAAGGCCATCTCAAACGCGGCGGCCGGCTCGACACTCAGGTAGTCCTGGTTCGAGTATTCCTCGATCAAGGTCTTCATGATCTCGAGCGACGAGGTCACCGCGGCGCCATCCCAGGGGGTGTCACCGCTGAACAGCCCGCCATAGGCGGTAGCGTCCATCTGCGAAGCCAGGATGTCCTCGAAGACGTGCCCGGTGTAGAACGGCACGCTTTCACCGAGGGCGAACGGGGTCCGCCCCGCGGCTTTGATGTCGTCCATAACGTTGAAAGCGGTGTCCCAGGTGTCCCAGGTAGTGGGGTCGGGGAATCCGCCGTCGCGGAAGAACGCCCGGTCGAACCACATGACGTTGCCGCGGTGAATGTTCACCGGCACGGCAAAGACGCTGCCCTCGTAGAGGGATGCGGCGACGAAACTCTCCGGGAAGACGTCCCAGAGACCTTCTTCGTCCCAGAGCCCGTCGAGGTTCTCGACGCGGTCGGAGACAACGTGCTCGTCGGTGAGCTCGTGGCCCCAGTGAATCTGGAAGGAGTCGGGCGGCTCGCCCGCGAGCATGCGGGTCTGCAACACGGCCTTGGCGTTTCCACCCGGGCCGGCGCCACCGGCAATGGCGGCGTTGATGATGTTGATGCCCGGAAGGCGCGACTGGAAGACCTGGAACAGTGCGTTCAGACCCTCGATCTCGCCGGCGTTGGTCCACCAGGAGAAGACTTCAAAGTCACCGGCATCAGCCATGACTTCGACTTCCTTGACAACCTCAACCTCCTTGACAACCTCTTTCACCACCTCAACCGGAACTTCTTCTTTGACGGTGACGATCCGTTCTACCGGAACTTCCTGCACAACCGTCTTCTCGACAACTTCAGCCTCGCCACAGGCGGCCAGCGCGAAGGCGGATACCCCCCCGATGAGCCCTGTGCCCAAAATGGCTCGGCGACTAAATCCCTTGCGTGAAGCCATAGGCCGGCCTCCCCTTTCGAATAGTCGGCTGGACCCGTATCCCACGAGTCCATGCTCTCTCCCAAATGCCTTATGCGGCATGTGTGGGCGAACCTTACACGTCTGAATAGGTTTCGACAAACCCGGTTTGCTGCCACCGGACCCGCCTTTCCTGCCGAAATGCAGGTCCGCCGCCGATCCAGGAGCGTCTCGGGCGAGCCTGCCCTACTCGGTGGAACGCCCGATGCCGACCGATCTGGTGGAGATTTCCTAGGAGTAGACGCCGTTCACAACGATTTCGCGCGGCCAGTTGCCTTCCACGACCGCCGCCGCATTCTGCGCCGCCATGACCAGCATGCGGTGCACCGACTCGGACGACACGCCGGCCATGTGGTTGGAGATGATTACGTTGTCGAGTCCGACGAGCGGGGACTCCCGCGGAGGCTCTTCGACGAACACATCGAGCCCGGCGCCGGCGATCTGGCCGATCGTGAGGGCGGTGAACAGCGCGCCCTCGTCGATCAGTTCGCCGCGAGCGGTGTTCACCAGGTAGGCCGTGTCCTTCATCATCGCCAGACGACTACGGTCGATGATTCCGCGCGTCTCGTCCGCCAGCGGCAGATGCAGCGAAAGAAAGTCGGCTTCCCGACAAAGCGTGTCGATGTCCACGAGGCGAACGCCGTGGTCAGCTACGAACTGCTCGTTCGGAAACGCCTCGTACGCCAGCACCCGCATGCCGAAACCACCGGCCTGCTCGACCACGGTGCGGCCAATCCGGCCGAGTCCAGCGACGCCCAGAGTCTTGCCGCGCAGGTCGGTCCCGACGTTCATTCCCCATTCCCCCGCGAGCGCGGCCTGGTGGCCGGTGACGATGCCGCGCGCCAGCGCGAGCACGAGGCCGAAGGCGAACTCGGCCACGGTGACGTGGTTCGAACCGGCGGCCACGACGACGGGAATCCTCCGAGCCGTAGCCGCTTCGAGATCGACGCGGTCGAAGCCCACCCCGATTCGCGAAATGACCTTCAGATCGTTGGAGGCGTTGATGACTTCGGCGGTGAAGTTCTCGCCTCCCAGGATCGCGGCCTGGACCCCGTCGAGCGTGGCGATCAGATCGGCGGCGGTCGCGGACCGACCGCCGCTGGCGCGTATCTCCGGGCGGGCCACTAGATCCAGGCCGGCCGCGGCAAGAACTTCGCGCATTTCGGCCGCTTCCGCGGCCGGAGGGTCGAAATAGATGATCGCTTTGTTCATCGGAGCCTCCGTTCACCCGGCCCGGCGAATTCCACACCGCCCGTTCGGGAGTGGCGATTCTGGCGGCATTCCGGGAAGGACGCAACCGACGGCGACCGTCCGAAAAACGCTAGTCCGCGCGGAGCTGGTCGCGCAATTCGCGCATGCCGACTCGCTTGATCCCGGCGGCGTCCATTGCCCGATCGATGGTGCCGTCGGAGAACAGACGGAGCTCCTC
>CAYYTN010000100.1:6258-8786 GCA_964474495.1 uncultured Chloroflexota bacterium | reverse complement strand
GGGGCGCCGGGGTGTCGGTGGCCGCGGGTTCCGGGGTTGGGGTGTCGTCCGGGACAGAGACTGGCTGCGGGGCCGGCGTGGCGGTCGGCTCAAGCGTCGGGGTAGAGGTGGGTTCGGGGGTGGCGCTCGGCTCGATGGAGATGGTCACAGCGGCGCCGGATTCCGCGGCGGGCAGCGTGGCGGGCACTTCGGCCTGGGCCAGCATCTCGGGCGTCAGGTCCAGCGGCGGCAGCGTCGGCGTGGGCTGCGGGACGGCAGGGGTGGAATTGTCGTCGTCTTTTTCGGGGTCCTTGCGCTCGGGCGGAGTGATGACGCGCTCTTCGACGATGTCCTCGATGGCTTCGATAACTACAAGCTCTTCGACGGTCGGCGGCTCCGGCACCGGCGGCGCCGGGTCTTCCCCGCGGACGACCACGGTCTTCTCACCCGGCTGTACGAAGACCCCGACCTGGGAGGCGCCGCCGACTCCGACCGTGCCCTCGATGGACTTCCATTCGGCCTCGCCGGTCGTCTCGTCGATGCCCACCTTGAAGACGGTCCCTCGAACCAGGCCGACCGAGGAACTGGTGCGGATACCGTTAGGAGGAGTCGGCGTCGACCACTTTGGCGACCCGGTTCATGGTGTTGCCGGCGACCTGGAAGAACTGGATATCGGTCTTGCCGGTCTCGCGGGAACCGAGCAGCTTCTCGACGACGATGTCGGAGCCGCTCTCGAGCATGGCCACGGAGCCGTCGAAGAAGATGACGGCCGCCTGGGCGTCTTCGCCTACCCGGATGCGGTCGCCGGGGTGCAACTCCTGGTCGGTGAAGGCGCCGACGAACTCGGTCTGGCGGAACCCGAGGACTTCAACTTCGCCGGACTGGATATCGAGCAGCGCCTGGGGCGGCTCTTCAGGAGCGGAGCCCGCGCAGGCCGAGACTACGAACATCGTGACCATGGCGATGGCCACGGCGAGGAGGGCGCGCAGACCGGGAACCGGTGACGCCGAGCGCGACGCCACGAAACCGTGGCCAGTGGCTTTCGCCGGCCGCGATTCGGTCCTTGCTTGTTCTCCCCGATCCGCCAATTGACCCGGTGCCTCCCGGGAGACCTTCGTCAAGGCTTCCCGCACCTGTAGACGCTCGCTCATTCCCTCGTGGAAATGGCGCACCAATCGGATATTATATAACGGACCCGGTCCCTGTACCGCTGTTAAGCCCGATACATATCCTCATGTACTTCAATTATATTCGGCTTGAAACCCGGATCCCGGAGTATCTCACCTGGTGGATTGCCCGGCGGGATTCGGCGAACAAGGGAGGCACGGGTCAACAACGCGCAGTTGCATGAAGACTTAATCGGCACCCAGATTCGACTGGAGTACTCCTTGAACGGCTCCGGGCGCCTGGTGCCGTTTGCCGGTTCCAGCGAGAGAGCCTGGTTTGTCTGCTACTCAGGGAGTTGCGGGGTGCGGCGCTTCTACCGGCACGATCTCCCCGGTACCTTGCGGCTTCTGCTGGAGGACCTCCCTGAGAATATCCCGTTTGAGGATTCAGCGGCGGTGGAACGAATCCTCGGGGATCGGCTCGTTGACAGCGTGTGGTCAGGATTCTCGGGGACGGTGCCCGCCGGGGACGGCGCCGACACTGCGCCGGAGGTTCGGATTCTGGCGGCCGGCGACGGATCCGTCGTCGCAGCTTCCGATTTCAAGCTGATCGCGGCGAACGCGAAGGCGCTTGCGGCCGGCGACCCGACCGGACCACGCGAGCGCCCGGTCGCGGGGGCCTTCGCCGACGACCGGCTGGTGTCGATCTGCGAGTCGTCGCGCGAGAATGACGAAGCGGCGGAGGCCTGGGTGCAGACGGTGGTTACTCACCGGCGGCGGGGGTTTGGGCGGAAGTCGGTTGCCGGCTGGGCGGCGGCGATCCGCGCCGCCGGCAAGGTTCCGTTGTACAGCTACTCCGATGAGAATGAGGCGTCGGCGGCGCTGTTGCGGAGTCTCGGGGGGCGGGAGTTCGCCCGGGTGGTCGCGTACGGGTAGGCACGCCCGCCCGGGGGACGGCGGCGGCTAGCCGGTGATGGCGCTCCGGGTGGCGGCGCTGGGTGGGAGCTGGCTGGAGCCCATCAGGAAGGTGTCGATGCCGCGGGCGGCGTCCCGGCCCAGCGCGATGGCCCAGACGATGAGGGACTGGCCGCGGGCCATGTCGCCGGCGGCGAAAACGCCGTCGACGCTGGTCATCATGGCGGAATCGACGGCAACGTTGCCGCGTGGGTCCAGATCGACGCCGAGATCTTCGAGCATGCCGTTGCGCTCGGGCGAGATGAACCCGAGCGCGAGCAGGACGAGCTGGGTGTCGAGTTCGAAGCCGGAGCCCGGGATTTGGTTCATCGCGGGACGGCCGGTCTCGTCGGGCGCGCCCCACTCGAGCCGCACCGCGTGGAGCTTCTCGACGGAGCCGTTGGAGCCGCTGAACTGCTGGGTGAGGATGTTGTAGTCGCGGATGCCGCCTTCGTCTGTGCCTACAACAACCGTTGTAACCAACTGGGG
>CAYYTN010000100.1:0-6248 GCA_964474495.1 uncultured Chloroflexota bacterium | reverse complement strand
CGCCTTCGTCGTGGGACGAGGAGGTCCGCAGGATGGCCGGCCAGTAGGGCCAGGGGTTTTCGGGCCGGCGCTCGGCCGGCGGCTCGGGCAGCAACTCGAACTGGTGTACGGAGCGCGCGCCCTGGCGGTGGGAGGTGCCGACGCAGTCGGCGCCAGTGTCGCCGCCACCGAGCACGACGACGTCTTTGCCGCGGGCGGTGATCAGGTCGTCGGGCTGGATCTGCTCTCCGGCGACGATACGGTTCTGCTGGGCCAGGAAGGTGACGGCCGGGTAGATGCCCTCCAGGTCGCGGCCGGGGAGATCGAGATCGCGCGCCAGGGTCGAACCGCCGGCGAGCAGGATGGCGTCGTAGTCGCGTTGCAGATCGGCCACCGGGAGGTCGTGGCCGACATTGACGCCGGTGCGGAACTCGATGCCTTCGGCGCGCATGAGATTCACGCGGCGATCCACAATGTGTTTTTCAAGTTTGAACTCGGGGATGCCGACGCTGAGCAATCCGCCGATGTAGTCGGCGCGCTCGAGGACGGTGACCAGGTGCCCGGCGCGGTTCAGCTGCTGGGCGGCGGCCAGCCCGGCGGGTCCGGAACCGACGACCGCGACGCGCTTGCCGGTGCGGGTCTCGGGCGGTTCGGGCACGATCCAGCCTTCTTCGAAACCGCGTTCGACGATGGCCTTTTCGATGCTCTCGATGGTGACGGGGTCGGTGTTGATGGCCAGGGTGCAGGAGGCTTCGCAGGGCGCCGGGCAGATCCGGCCGGTGAATTCGGGGAAGTTGTTCGTGGACAGCAGCGCCTCCAGCGCCTTGCGCCACTGCCCGGTGTAGACGAGCTGGTTGAACTCCGGGATCAGGTTGCCGAGCGGGCAGCCGACGTGACAGAACGGCACGCCGCAGGTCATGCAGCGTGAGCCCTGCGCGGCGATGTTGGCTTCGGGCCAGGGCTTGTAGATCTCTTGCCAGTCACCGACGCGCGAACCGGGCTCGCGCTGGGCCGGTAGGGAGCGTGGGTGCTGGAGGTAGCCGCCGCTTCTAGTTGTTATGGATCAACTCCATGGCTTGTCGCTCCTCTTCTTCGGAGCGCCCGGCGCGCTCGGCCATGATGCGTTTGTAGTCGCGGGGCATGACCTTGACGAACTGGCCGAGGGTGGTGTCCCAATCTTTGAGGATGCCGGCGGCGACGGTGCTGCCGGTGAGGTCGCGATGTTCTTCGATAAGGCCGCGCAGCAGGGCGATGTCGCCGGCTTCGACGACGGCCTCAAGGTCGACCATCTGCAGGTTGCAGCGGGACGCGAAGCTGCCGTCGCGGTCCCAGACGTAGGCTTCACCGCCGCTCATGCCGGCGGCGAAATTGCGTCCGGTGGGCCCGATGACGACGACGACCCCGCCGGTCATGTACTCGCAGCCGTGATCGGCCACGCCCTCGACCACCGTGTGGGCGCCGCTGTTGCGGACGCCGAAACGTTCGCCGACCTGTCCGCGCACGAACATCTTGCCGCCGGTGGCGCCGTACAGAATGACGTTGCCGGCGATGACGTTTTCCTCGGGTACGAAGGTGGCGGCGGCCGGCGGCACCAGGACCATCCGCCCGCCGGACATGCCTTTGCCGAAGTAGTCGTTGGCGTCGCCTTCGACGCGCACATCAATCCCGCGGGCCAGGAACGCGCCGAAGGACTGGCCGGCGGAGCCGTGGAACCGGCAGCGAATGGTGCCGTCGGGGAGGCCTTCTTCGCCGTAGCGGCGCGCGACCGCCCCGCTGAGCATGGCGCCGACGGTGCGGTTGGAGTTGCGGATAGGCAGTTCGATCGTGACGCTCTCGCCGCGCTCCAGGGCCGGCTCGGCGAGTTCGATCAACCGGCGGTCAAGTGCCCGGTCGAGGCCGTGATCCTGCTCCTGGACCTGATGCCGGGCGAATTCGTCGGGGGCGTCGATCGGCTCTACCAGGTAGGAGAAGTCGAGGCCGGAGGCCTTCCAGTGGTCGATCACCCGGCCGGTGTCCAGTCGGTCGACGCGGCCGACCATCTCGTCGACGGTCCGGAAGCCGAGTTCGGCCATGATCTCGCGGAGGTGCTCGGCGATCATGAAGAAGTAGTTGATCGCGGCTTCGGGGGTGCCGGTGAATCGCTTGCGCAGCTCCGGGTCCTGGGTGGCGACGCCGACGGAGCAGGTGTTCAGGTGGCAATTGCGGAGCATGATGCAGCCGAGGGTGATCAGGGGGCCGGTGGCGAACCCGAATTCCTCGGCCCCGAGCAGGCAGGCGATGGCGACGTCGCGGCCGGTCTTGAGCTGGCCGTCGGTCTGGACGACGATGCGGCCGCGGAGGTCGTTTTCGACCAGCACCCGGTGGGTCTCGGCGAGCCCCAGCTCCCACGGCAGGCCGGCGTGCTTGATGGAACTGAGCGGGGAGGCGCCGGTGCCGCCGCTGGCGCCGCTGATGAGCACGACGTCGCCGTGGCCCTTGGCGACGCCGGCGGCGATCGTGCCGACGCCGACTTCGGCAACGAGCTTGACGTGGATGCGGGCGCGGGAGTTGACGTTCTTCAGGTCGTGGATGAGCTGGGCAAGGTCCTCGATGGAGTAGATGTCGTGGTGGGGCGGTGGGGAGATCAGCTCGACGCCGGGGGTGGTGTGGCGAATCCAGCCGATGTATTCCTCGACCTTCCAGCCGGGCAACTGTCCGCCTTCGCCGGGCTTGGCGCCCTGGGCCATCTTGATCTGCAGGTCGGTGGCGTTGACCAGGTAGTTGGTGGTGACCCCGAAACGGCCGGAGGCGACCTGCTTGATAGCGCTGCTGCGGTTGTTGCCGTGCTCGTCGGGTTGGTAACGGCGGTAGTCCTCGCCGCCCTCGCCGGAATTGCTGCGTCCGCCGATACGGTTCATGGCGATGGCCAGGGTCTCATGGGCCTCTTTGCTGATCGCGCCCAAGGAGATGGCGCCGGTGGAGAAGCGGGTGACGATCTCGGCGGCCGGCTCAACCTCGTCGAGCGGGATGGCGGGCGCGGAGCGGTCAAAGTCGAGGAGGCCGCGGATGGTGAAGAGTTCGCGTTCTTCGACGTCGTTCAAAGCGGCAAATTCACGGTAAAGGGCCGGGTCGTTTTCGCGGGCCGCGCGCTGGAGCCGGGTGATGGTTTCGGGGTTGTACTTGTGGCGTTCCTGGCCGCGGATCCATTGATACTGCCCGCCCATGGGCAGCACCCCGGAGCCGGCGATGCGGCGATCCGGGAAGCCCGCTTCGTGCCGCCGACGAGCCTCCTGTTCGAGGACGCTCAGGCCCACTCCGGACAGCCGCGAGGGAGTCCAGGTGAAGTGGCGGTCGATGAGGTCGTGACTCAGGCCGATGGCCTCGAATATCTGGGCGCCGCGGTAGCTCTGGAAGGTGGAAATGCCCATCTTGGACATGGCTTTGACGACGCCTTTTTCGGCGGCCTTGATGTAGCTGGCCTTCGACGCTTCGGCGCCGACGCCGTCCAGAAACCCGTCGCCGGACAACTCTTCGACGGTCTCGAGCGCAAGGTAAGGATTGATGGCCCCGGCGCCATAGCCGAGCAGGACGGCGAAGTGATGGACTTCGCGCGGCTCGGCGGACTCGAGCACGATGCCGACGCGGGTGCGGTTGCCCTGGCGGATGAGATGGTGATGGATGGCGGAGACGGCCAGCAGGCTCGGAATCGGTACGCGAGTGGCATCGACTCCCCGGTCGCTGAGGACCAGGATCGTGCAGCCTTCGTCGATGGCGGCGGAGGCCTGCCGGAGGAGATCGTCCAGAGTCGACTCCATCGCTCCGGGGGCCGCGTCACGGTCGAACACGATGGAAAGCGTTCGGGCGCGCAGGCCAGGACGGTCGATCTGTTTAACCTGCTCGAGTTCGCGATTGGTCAGGATCGGGCGCGGCAGGCGCAATTGGCGGCAGTGTTCGGGGCTTTCGTCGAAGAGGTTCTGCTCGGAGCCGATGTAGGTCTCGGATGCGGTGACTAGTTCTTCGCGGATGGCATCGATGGGCGGGTTGCTGACCTGGGCGAAGAGTTGCTTGAAGTAGTTAAAGAGCAGCGGCGACTGCTCGGAGAGGGCGGCCAGGGGGGCGTCGTTGCCCATGGAGCCGACCGGTTCTTGCCCGTTGGCGGCCATCGGTCGGATGAGGACGTTCAAATCCTCGGTGGAATAGCCGAAGGCGCGCTGCCTTTGCCGCCGGGTGGCGGGATCGCCGTTGTAGTGGGCTTCGGGTTCGGGGAGATCGGCCAGGTCGGTCTTGTTCTCGGCGAGCCACTCGCCGTAGGGCCGGCGCGCGGCGAGTTCGTTCTTGAGTTCTTCGTCGCCGATGATGCGCCCCTGGGAGGGATCGACCAGGAACATGCGCCCGGGGCTGAGGCGGCCCTTGTAGGCGACCTCGGCCGGCGGGATGTCGAGGACGCCGGTTTCGGAGCCCATCACCAGGAGGTCGTCTTTGGTGACGGTGTAGCGGAACGGGCGCAGGCCGTTGCGATCGAGGATGGCGGCGACGCGGGTGCCGTCGGTGGCGGCGATGAGGGCGGGGCCGTCCCAGGGCTCCATCAGGGCGGCGTGGTACTCGTAGAAGTCGCGCCGCGCGGCCGGCATGTTCGGGTTTCGCTCCCAGGCCTCCGGAATCATCATCATTAGGGAGTGGGGCAGTGAGCGCCCGGTGTGCATGAGCAGTTCGAGGGCGTTGTCGAAGCCGGCGGTGTCGCTGGCGCCGGGGATGATGATGGGGGAGAGTTTGGCGATGTCGTCGCCGAAATCAGGCGAGGCGAACATGGATTCGCGGGCGTGCATCCAGTTGATGTTGCCGCGCAGGGTGTTGATCTCGCCGTTGTGGACGACGTGGCGGTAGGGGTGGGCGAGCTTCCATTCGCCGAGGGTGTTGGTGCTGAAACGGGAGTGGACCATTGCGAAGACGCTGAGGATGCGCTCGTCGCGCAGGTCGAGGTAGAAGGAGGTCATCGCGTCGCAGGCGATCATGCCCTTGTAGACGATCATTCGGGCGGAGAGCGAGCAGATGTAGAACTCGTCGGTGTGGGCGCGCAGGGCCTCGACGGCGGTCTCGATGGAGTTGCGGATCACGTAGAGCTGACGCTCGAAGTCCTCGTCGTTGAACCGCTCTCCGGTGAAACCGACGAAGAACTGCCGGATCGCCGGTTGCCGGCCGCGCGCGACCGGGCCGACGGCGTCGCTGTTGACCGGAACGTCGCGCCAGCCGAGGAACGCCTGGCCTTCGGCGGTTACCGTCTGCTCGATGATGTCGCGGCAACGTTCGCGCAGCCCCGGGTCGCGCGGCAGGAAGGTCATGCCGACGCCGTACTCGCCGGCCGCCGGCAGGGCTACGCCGCCATCGGCGGTGACGGCGCGGAAATGCTCGTCGGGCATCTGGATGAGGATGCCGGAGCCGTCGGCGGTGTCCGGGTCGGCCCCGCGGGCGCCGAACGTTGCGCCTTGATGCTGGCGACGACGCCAACCCCGCAGGCATCCCGCACCCGCATTGCGTACTCAAGCCCGCGGTTGGGCGTCGCCTGGCCATCCCGGTGCGCCGGCTTGCGCGCCGCGGTTCGCTCTTCAGTCGATTTCGAGGTTGCAGTCAGTCTGATTCCTCCCCGTCCGGAGCGGTCCCCGGCGGTCGAATTCGCTTGTTCATCTCGCCAATGGCGTGGCCGCGATCACCGATTTGCGGCTGTCCGCGGGCCGGTCGAAACTATTTGGCCTCAACCCATGCCGGGGTTCCGGCTCGCCGACCTCAACGAAGGCGTTTTGCTCCCCGGGGCAGTGGCTTTGTGCCAACTGCCGACCGCGGCGCTCACCCGCAGAGCCATAAACTCTAGCGAAGTCGGCGATTCAATTCAGCCGGACGGTGCCGACTGACGCGTTTCTGGCCGCGATGCCGACTTCCCGGGGATCTGATACGGTCAACGATGCGGCCCCGGAGCGCCCCGCCGGATCAAGTATCCGTAGGGAGTGGGCCCCGCGCCAAATCGGCGATCCCGGCGTTCCCGCGGGCCGGCGATGGCCCGCCAGCACATCGCGCCTCTTCTAGAGGTCCAGGTAGTCCTTGAGGGTCTGCGCGCGGCGCGGGTGCCGCAGCTTGCGCAGGGCCTTGGCCTCGATCTGGCGAATTCGCTCCCGGGTGACGTCGAATTCGCGACCGACCTCCTCGAGGGTGCGGGTGCGGCCGTCATCCAGCCCGAAGCGCAACTTCAGGACCATCTGCTCCCGGTCGGAGAGTGTGTCGAGGACGGCGTTGACGGT
>CAYYTN010000099.1:8710-8812 GCA_964474495.1 uncultured Chloroflexota bacterium | reverse complement strand
TACGGCGTGATCGTCGAGGCGACGAGGAAGTTGATCGGCGGCGCGTCGCTGACCTACGACGAAGCGGCGGCGGCGATGACCGAGATCATGGAGGGCGCGCCG
>CAYYTN010000099.1:0-8687 GCA_964474495.1 uncultured Chloroflexota bacterium | reverse complement strand
CAGTTTGGCGCGTTCGTCGCCGCGCTGCGCATGAAGGGGGAGACGGCGGAAGAGATCGCGGCGATGGGGACGGTGATGCGGGAGCGGGCGCTGCGGGTGCCGGTGGACGCGGCGGGGCTGGTGGATACCTGTGGCACCGGCGGCGACGGGCAGAACACGTTCAACGTCTCGACGACGGCGGCTTTTGTGGCGGCGGGCGCGGGCGCGCGGGTGGCCAAGCACGGCAATCGCGCCGCCACCAGCCAGGCGGGGAGCGCGGATGTCCTGGAGGCGCTGGGGGTCAAGATCGAGCTTGCGCCCGAGGCGGTCGCGGCCTGCATCAGTGAGGCCGGGCTGGGATTCATGTTCGCGCCGGTGTTTCATCCGGCGATGAAGTTCGCGGCCCCGCTGCGGCGCGAGATCGGCATCCCGACCGTCTTCAATGTGCTCGGTCCGCTGACCAACCCGGCGGGTGCGCGCCGGCAGGTGCTGGGGGTGGCGCGGCCGGAACTGGTGGAACTGATGGCCGGGGCGCTGGCCCGGATGGGCGCGGAGCACGCACTGGTGGTGCACGGGCTGGAGGGGCTGGACGAAATCTCGATCGCCGGTCCTTCGCGGGTCGCGGCGGTGCGGGATGGCGCCCTCGACATCCATGAGATCACTCCCGCGGATTGCAGCCTTGAGCGCGCTCCGCTGAACGCGGTGGCCGGCGGCGACGCGGTCGCCAACGCGGAGATGCTGCGCGGGGTGCTGGCGGGTGAATCCGGACCCCGCGCGGACATCGTGCTGCTGAACGCGGCGGCGGCGATCGCGGTGGCCGGGCTGGCCGCCAATATCCCGGCCGGGGTCGCCGTGGCCCGGGAGAGCATCGCCTCCGGCAAGGCGGCCGCCGCGCTCGACCGGCTGGTCGAAGTCAGCAACCGGGACTGAGCAACGGATGGGGGCCAACGGGACGATCCTGGACCGGATTCTCGCCCGCAAGCGCGAGGAGGTGGCTTCGGCCATGGTGACGGCGCCACTGGCGCAGATTCGGGCGATGGCGGCGGACCGGCCGCCGGCGCGGGGCTTCGCGGCAGCGCTGGCGGGCCCCAGAATCGCGGTGATCGCCGAGATCAAGCGCGGGTCGCCGTCGGCCGGGGCGTTTGCCCCCGACCTGGACGCGGCGGAGCTGGCCGCGACCTACGAATCCGCCGGCGCAGCGGCGATCTCGGTGCTGACCGACCGCGATTTCTTCCAGGGCGCGCCGGCCGATCTGCGCGCGGCGCGCGCCGCGACGGCTGTCCCGGTGCTGCGCAAGGACTTCATCCTCGATCCGTACCAGGTCTATGAGTCGCGGCTGATGGGAGCGGACGCGATGCTCGTGATAATCGCGGCGGTGGATAATGAGGCCGAACTGCTGGGGCTGGGCGGCGAACTGGGCCTGCAATGCCTGGTGGAGGTGCATGACGAGTACGAGATCGAACGGGCGACGGCGGCCGGGGCGAAGATCGTGGGCGTGAACAACCGCGATCTCCGCACGTTCGAGACGGACATCGCGGTTACGGAGCGGCTTGGGCAGCACCTGCCGGAAGGCGCGTTGCTGGTCAGCGAGAGCGGCATCAGGACCACCGAGCAGGTGACGCGGCTGGCCGCGGCCGGCGTGGACGCGATCCTGGTGGGCGAGTCGCTGGTGCGGGCGGCCGATCCGGCGGCGGCGCTGCGGGAACTGCGCGAGGCCGGCGATGGCTGATCGGATCAAGGTCAAGATCTGCGGTCTGCGCGATGCGGAGTCGGCGGCGGTCGCGGTGGCGGCGGGAGTCGATATGCTAGGGGTGATTCTTTGCCCGTCCCGGCGCCGAGTGACCCTGGAGCGGGCGGCGCAGATCCTGCGCGAGGCCGGCGATGGGGTGCTCAAAGTGGGGGTATTCGTGGACCCGACAATCGAGGAGGTCCAGGAGGCGATCGAGACCGCGGGCCTCGACTTCGTCCAGTTGAACGGCAGTGAGTCGGCGGCGTTCTGCGCGGAGGTCGGCTCGACAGCAATGAAGAGCTTCAAGGCCACGGCCGCCGGGATGCGGCCGGACCCGGCGGACTATCCGGACGGGCCGATTCACCTGGACGCCCCCGGGACCACCGGGGGCGCCGGCGTTCCCTGGGACTACTCGCTGGCCAGTGAGATCGCGGCCGAGCGCCGGGTGATGCTCGCCGGTGGGCTCAACCTGGAGAACGTGGCGGCGGCGATTGCCAGCGTGCGGCCCTGGGCGGTCGATGTCATCAGCGGCGTGGAGACCGACGGCGAAGAGGACCCGGACAAGATCCGCGCGTTCATCGCCAATGCTCGCCAGGCCCGCGCATGAAACCGCCAATGGTCCTGCCCGGTCTCGGTCGGCGCGCCATCGCCACCCTGATTCTTCCCATCGTCCTGGCCTTCGTCCTGGCCGCCTGCGGGGACGGGCTCAGCCTGGTGGCGGTAAACCCCGACGCTACGCCGCTACCGTTCAAGACGCCGCGGGTTGATGAGGACGCGCCCGAGGCAGAAGCTGAAGCCACCGGCGCGGCCGCATCCGAATTCGAATCCGACACCCAACCGGCGATCGAAGTCGACGCCGCCGATGCGCCGCCGCCTCCGGACCCGGACATTGTGGAGACGGAGTCGCCCACGGCGGCCCCGACTCCGGCCGCTGCCGAGGCTCCGGTTGACACGGACCTGCCCGACGCCGCGGATGCCGAGTCGTGGTTGATCGCGATCTTGGAAAGCACGACCGCCCGCAACATCGCGATCCGCGCCCATGAAGTTGGGACCAACCTGCTGGTCGCCAGTGAGACCGCCGACCCCACCACCTACTTCGATGTTGACCTCTTGAATCTGGCCTTTGCCACCGACATCCGCAGCTTCTACGGCGTGCTTGCCTTCACGGCTCTGCCCCCCGTTAGCGAGGAGCAGATTCTGTCCCCATTGCTGTTCTTCGAGCAGATCGTGGTCCACGGCTCCGCCGAGGACGCAATTCGGTTCGGCGAGGTGTACCAGGCAGCGGTCACGGATCTGTTCGTCGGCCAGGGTACGCAGCTGATGGAGGCCGCCCTGCCGGACGTCTTTCAGCCTGGCGGTGCCCCCGAGGTCACTCCGCTTTCCACTCCTCAATTCGCCGACGAGGTCATCTTCCTGGCGATCGACCGGCCGGTAAACCTCGGCGCCGAGCTTGCTCCGCGGCTGCACATTGCCTTGATCCGCCAGGGAAACATCACGGCCGTCGTCGCGGTGGGCAGTTCCGACGAGAGCCAGGTCTACCGCTTCGTCGACATCGTCGAACGCCTCGTCGCGCGGATGCGATAGCGCCAGCCCCACCTGAGAGGATCCCCGGCCCCGTGACTCATTTCGAACGTATCCAACATGGCCGCTGACGGCTTTCGTTCCCTGCCCGGAGCTTCGGGGCATTTTGGTGAATACGGCGGTATCTACATGCCGGAGACGTTGATGCCGGCGGTGGAGGAACTGGCGGCGGCCTACGACCGGTTGAAGGACGATGCGGCGTTCAACCGGGAACTCGACGCCCTGCTGGGCGAATACGTCGGGCGGCCGACGCCGCTCTATTTCGCGTCGCGGCTCACGGCGGCGGCCGGGGGCGCGAAGATCTATCTGAAGCGAGAAGACCTGGCGCACACCGGGGCGCACAAGATCAACAACGCGCTGGGCCAGGGTCTGCTGGCGCGGGCGATGGGCAAGCCGCGGATCGTGGCCGAGACCGGCGCCGGGCAGCACGGGGTGGCGGTGGCGACGGTCTGCGCGATGCTGGACCTGGAGTGTGTGGTCTACATGGGCGCGCTGGACGTGCAGCGGCAGGAACTGAACGTGTTTCGCATGAAGATCCTCGGAGCCGAGGTCATCCCGGTCGAATCGGGTAGCCGCACGCTGAAGGACGCCATCAACGAGGCGATCCGCGACTGGGTGACCAACGTGCGCAGCACCTACTACCTGCTGGGCTCGGTGGCCGGGCCGCATCCGTACCCGCTGATCGTGCGCGATTTCCAGGCGGTGATCGGCCGCGAGACACGCGCGCAGATGCGGGAGATCGCCGGTGGTCTGCCGGATGTCCTGGTCGCCTGCGTCGGCGGCGGCAGCAACGCCATCGGGCTGTTCCACGATTTCCTGGACGAGCCCGGGGTGCGGCTGGTCGGGGTCGAGGCGGCCGGGCACGGGGTGGATACCGACAAGCACGCGGCGACGATATCGGAAGGCTCACCCGGCGTTCTGCACGGCGCGCGGACCTATGTGTTGCAGGACGAGCATGGCCAGATCGCCGAGGCGCACAGCATCTCGGCGGGGCTGGACTATCCCGGGGTTGGACCGGAGCACAGCCACCTGCGGGACAGCGGGCGGGCGGAGTATGTGGCGGTCGACGACCGGGCGGCGCTGGCGGCGCTGGACACGCTTTCGCGCACTGAGGGCATCATCCCGGCGCTGGAGTCGGCCCACGCGATCGCGCACGCGCTGGTGCTGGCCCCGACGCTGCCGGCGGAGCAGGTGATCGTGGTGAACCTGTCGGGGCGCGGCGACAAGGACATGGAGACGGTGATCGACGCGACGGGTCTGCGCTCGTGAGCCGGCTGGACGGTATCTTCGGCGCGGCCCGCGCCGAGGGGCGGCTGGTGGTGAGTATCTATCTCACGGTGGGCCATCCCGATTTGGACGCCTCGCTGGAACTGGCGCGGGCGGCGCTGGCCGGCGGGGCCGAGATCTTGGAGATCGGGGTGCCGTTCAGCGACCCGCTGGCCGACGGCCCGACGATCCAGGCGGCGTCGTTCGCGGCGCTGGAAGGCGGCGCGACCTTGAGCGATTGCCTGGACCTGGTGCGGACGCTGCGGGCGGAATCCGACGCGGGGCTGCTGCTGATGGGCTACGTCAACCCGTTTCTCGCGGCCGGCTGGGAGCGGCTGGCGGCCGACGCCGGGGCGGCCGGCGCGGACGGGTTCATCATCCCCGACCTGCCGCCGGAAGAGGCCGGCGAGGCGCTGGCGGCGTTCGCCGGGCACGACCTGACGCTGATCCCGATGCTGGCGCCGACCAGCAGCGCGCCGCGCCTGGACCTGGGAACGCGGCAGGCGGCCGGGTTCATCTACTGTGTGGCGCTGACCGGAACGACCGGGGTGCGCAGCGAGATGGACGCCGATCTCGGCGGCTTCCTGCAACGCGTTCGCGACCGCACCGGGGTTCCGCTGGTGGTGGGCTTCGGCATTTCGACTCCCGCGCATGTGGCCCGATTGCGCGGGGTGGCCGATGGTTTCATCGTCGGCAGCGCGTTCGTGCGATTGGTCGCGGAGACCGATCCGGCCGTGCGGGTGGCGGCGGCCGAGGAGTTCGTTCGCGGGCTGGCCGCGGCGGCGCGGTGAGACGGCTCCGCCCCCCGATTCGATGATCCTGATCCCGGTCGCCCTGGCGGTTCTGGGGGTCGCCTACCTGGGGGTCGTGGTGCGCACGGCCTGGCGCCTGACCCACCCGGATCGCGGTTTCGTGCCGGAAGGGTATGCCCCATCCGGTCTGCCGCTGGACAGGGTCCGGCTGCGCAGTCGCGACGGGTATGCGATCGCGGGCTGGATCGCCCGCCGACCCGCCGCCCCCGGAACGGTTGTCTTTTCCCACGGGGTTTGGACCAACCGCCGCGAGATGGAGTTGCGGGCGGCGGCGCTGTGGGCGCGCGGCTTCAATATCCTGGTTTTCGACTACCGTGCCTGCGGGGAGAGCGACGGCAGTGTCACCACGCTCGGCCTGCGCGAGGTCGACGATCTGCTGGGCGCGATCGACTTTTTGGCCGGCGAGCCGGAGCGGGCGCCGATTGGCGTCTGGGGCAACTCGATGGGTGGGGCGGTGGCGCTGATGGCGGCCGCCAAATGCCCGCACATTGACGCGGTGATCAGCGATTCCGCGTTCGCGGTGCTGACGGACAACGTCGGCCACGGCTTTCGCGCGGTGACCGGCCTGCCGGCGTGGCCGTTTCGACATGCAATTCTGGCAAGCGGCCAGTTCATCGCTCGCGCCGACCTGGCGGCGGTGCGGCCCATCGACCACGTCGCGGCGCTGGCCCCCCGGCCGCTGCTGCTGGTGCACGGCGAGGCCGATCGCCTGGTCCGGGCCGCAGACGCGGATTCGCTGCACGCTGCCGCCGGTGAGCCGAAGGAACTGTGGCGGCTGCCCGACTGCGGCCACGTGGAGGCGTTCGAGCTGTTCCCGGAGGAGTTCGCCGACCGCGCCGAGAGTTTCTTTCGGGAGGCGTTCGCGGCCACCGGGCGGCCGCCGCGCGATCTCCCCGCCGGCGAGCCGGCCGCGGGCTAGAGCCCGGCCTTCTCCATGCGGACCCGCCGCCACTCGCGCAGGCCGTCGCTGTCACGGGTGTTCACAACCTGCTCGCGGGTGATCCCGGCGCGGCGCGCGGTGACGACCCCGTAGGGGAGCAGGCCGAGTTGCTCGGCGGCGTGGGCGTCGGTGTTGATCACAATATCGACGCCCAATTCCACCGCCCGCCGCGCCAATTCGTCGGAGAGGTCGAGGCGGTCGGGCATAGCGTTTATCTCCATGGCGGTTCCGGTCTCGGCGGCGGCCGCGAAGACCGCGTCGGTATCCAACTCGTAGCCCTCGCGGGCGTTTAGCAGACGTCCGGTCGGGTGCCCAATCGAGTCGGCCCAGGGGTTCCGGACGGCCGTGAGCATGCGCTCGGTCATGGCCCCGCGGGACTGCTGGAAGGCGGTGTGCACGGAGGCGGTGACCCAGTCGAGCTTCGCCAGTACGGAGTCCTCGAAATCCAGGCCGCCCCTGGTCAGGATGTCGGTCTCGGTGCCCTGGAAGAGCTGCAGATTCGGGATCTCGACGTCCGCCGCTTCGATCTCCAGCGCCTGTTCGCGCAGCCGCTTCGGGGTCAAGCCCTGGGCGACGGTCAGCGACTGGGAGTGATCGCTGATGACCAGGTAGTCGTGCCCGAGGCGCTGCGCCGCCTCGGCCATCTCGCGGACGCTGTGCGCTCCATCGCTCCAGCGGGTGTGCGAGTGCAGATCCCCGCGCAGGTCGCCGAGTTCGACCAGGCGCGGCAGGCGCCCGGCCGACTTCGCCGCGGTCCTCGCGCAGCTCGGCGGCCACGAACTGCATTCCGAGCAACTCGTAAAGACCGGCCTCGGTTTTGACGCGGACCGCTTCGGCACCGCGCCGCAACGGGCCGGCTTCGCCGAGATCGAGCCCCTGTTCGGACGCCACGGTCGCCAGCCGGGCCAGGTGGGCGGCGCTGCCGGATTGGCGGAGCAGGGTCACGGCGAAATCCTCCGGCGTGGCCAGGTGCAGGTTGACCGGGATGCCGCGGGCGGTCTCGCCGCGGACTAGGTCGGCGGTTGTTTCTCCCGCGGTGCCCAGTGTGCCCAGGGCGCGGGCAACGGCCCCGGCGTCGGTGGCGGCCAGCACGATGTCGATCCCGCGCACGGTGGCGCCGCCGCGCCGGACTTCACCGGCGGGGCTGATCGCGGTGACCCCGGTGGCCCCCTCCAGCCCCCCCAGCAGCCGCACCATTTCCGGCAGGGCGTCGCCGAGGCGGAAGGTGCCGCGGCGCTCGCGCAGGCGGGCGATCTCTTCCTGGAAGCGCTGCACCTTCTTGGGCCCCATCCCCGGCAACTCCCGCAGGCGGCCCGACTTCGCGGCGGCCTCCAGCCCGTCGACGTCCACGATTTCGAGTTCGTTGAACAGGCGCGAGGCGGTCTTCGTTCCGACGCCCTGGATCATCAGCATCTCGAAGACACCGGCCGGGATCCCGGCACGAGCCTCATCCAGGTCGGGGCTGGCGCCGGTCTTGACGTACTCCGCTATCACCCCGCCCATGCGCGCGCCGATGCCGGGAAGCGAATCCAGCTTGCCTTCGAGCACGGTAGTACCGACATCGACGGTGGCGGTTTCGACCCGCCGCGCGCCGTTGCGAAACGCGCGGGCTCGAAAAGCGTCTTCCGCTTTTATCTCCAGCGCGTCGGCGATCGCGCCGAGTAGGGCCGCGATCTCCTTGTTATTCGGTGCTTCTGCCAATGGCTCCGGACTCCCCCTGGCCGACCGGGCTCCGGGTTCTCCGCTAGGCCCCTTCGGCCGCCAGGGCGGGATTGCGCTCATGACGCTGCGGTGTGCCCCGGCCGACACCCTGGTAGATGAAGCCGTGGTCGCGCAGTTCGTCACCCTGGTAGACGTTGCGGCCGTCGATCATGAGACGATTTTCCATCAGCTTGCCGGCGCGTTCCCAGTCGATCTCGCGGAACTCGTTCCACTCGGTAGCCAGGAACACGGCGTCGGCGCCGGTCATGGCTTCGTAGACGTCGGCGGCGTAGTGGATGTCGGGCAACTCCTCGGCGGCCCGGGCGGCGGCGACGGGGTCGAAGCCGCGGACCTCGGCGCCTTCGTTTACGAGCAGCCGGATGATCTCGATCGCCGGAGCGTCGCGCACGTCGTCTGTGTTCGGCTTGAAGGAGAGGCCGAGGACGGCGATGGTCTTGCCGCGGAGTTCGCCCAGCTCTTCGCGCAGCCGCCGGACCACCGCACGCCGCATGTCGCGGTTGATCTCCACCACGGCCCGCAGCAATTGCGGGTGGCAGCCGTTGACGGCGGCCATGTGCTCGAGGGCCAGCACGTCCTTGCGGAAACAACTGCCGCCCCAACCGATGCCGGCGTTCAGGAAGCCGACGCCGATGCGGTCGTCGAGGCCCATGCCGCGGGC
>CAYYTN010000098.1:0-8855 GCA_964474495.1 uncultured Chloroflexota bacterium | reverse complement strand
GTCGACCTCTTTCATTACCTCGACCGGGACCTCGACCGGGACCTCGACCGGGACTTCCGTGACGACCTCGGCCGGGACCTCTTTGATCACCTCGGCGGTTTCGCCGCAGGCGGCAAGAACCGCCGCGCCGACGCCGCCAAGGGCTCCGGTCTGGAGCAGCCGGCGACGGCTGAGTTCGATCAATACGCTCATCTATTCTCCCCTAGCGATTCCTCCCGCGGATGTACCGTCCGGCTAGCAATCAACCAAATTGGCGCCCGCCAGTGCCCGATCCAGTAGTCCGCGTTGTCCCGGCCCGGGCGGACTCATCGGTGCCCTGGGATGGCCCGCCCGCCGACCCTGTCGCTCCATCGCATATTTGACCGCGGCCGGCATGTTCCGCCCACCATCGTCGGACGCTTCAAGCGCGTTGAAGATTGGAAGCAACGTGTGGTGCAATTCCCGCGCACGCTTGTGATCGTCGGCCTTGAGCGCGTCCCACATTTCAACGTACGACGCCGGCGTTAGAGAGAGCATCGCCGCAATCGCTCCGTCCGCTCCCAGCGCCAGTGACGGATACATCAGCGCGTCCACCGCGCTCATGATGATTGATTCCTCCGGTAGTTCCAGTATCGCGTCGGCCATCAGCTTGAAGTCGCCCGCACTCTGCTTGACCCCGATAACACCATCCACCTCCCGCATGATCCGTCCCAGCAGCGCCACGTCCAGGTAGTTCCACTGCACCACGTTGTAGATCAGCACCGGGGTGCCCGTCCCATCGATGATGTCGGAAAAGAAGGCCTGCGTCCCGTCGTCTCCCGGACGGAACCCGTAGTGCACCGGAGTCACCTGCAGCGCTGCCACGTCCAGGTCGGCCAGGACCCGGCCGCGCTCGATGGCCAGCCAGGTGCTATCGACGATTACCCCCGCGATCACCGGTATCCGGCCCGCCGCCACCTCCACAGCCGCCCCGACCAGTGTCCGCAACTCATCGGTTGACAGCACGTGCCCCTCGCCGGTGCTGCCGCCAACCGCCACACCGTGCACGCCCGCATCCTCCACCATGAAGCGGATATCCTCGCGGAACGTCGTTTCGTCAACGTCTCCCTCAGCGGTGAACGGTGTCGTCACCGGCGGGCAAATTCCGTGAATCCCCATGGCCCATCTCCCCATGTACTAGCTACGGATACCTGCGGCCAGTGTACGCCGCGGGGTCCGGAAGCTGCGACCGTCGGGAAGGCCTGTGGCCTCGGCGCCCCGTGTCGCCCTCTTCTTAAGGTCCAAATCATCCGACGGACCCATCCCCCGGGGGTAGGTGAACAAAGCTATTCTGAATTATGCGGTGTGACGCCTGCAGAATTGTCAGATCGCCTTTGAGATGGGGGGAGTCCCGGCAGGCAATGGCTCAGGCTCTCGTACGGTTGGGGCCTACGGTCCTATCTCCGGAACGTCAGAAACGGATTGTGGACGGCTCACGGCCGGACCGCAGAAGATTATCGAGGGCGCCGCCACAGGTACGGGTGCAAATGGACGCGCATGCTCGGGCCGGGGTGTGCGTACGCGCACAGACGATCGTTGCGTACCCGTGTGTGCGCCCAGGGCGATGGCCGTCGGGGACAACAGGGGGCCGTCGGGAGGATGAGTTGGATCGACTCCGATCGGCATTCGTAGTTCAACGGCAGAGCCAGAGTTGGGGAGGTGATGGAAACCGCCCCGTCCACGGTCGATAGTCTGGATCAGCTGCCGTACGTTATTGCCGTCCTTATCCGCGACGTGCAACCAGGGGACCACGCGGGGTCCCAATCCCTCGCAGGATCATCGGTCAGCTGCTGCTCGGAGAGTTTGGACAGCTGCTCTAGGTGTCGTTTCGACGGAAAGTAGTGACCGTTCTCGTTAGCATGCCTATTTAAGAGCGAGAGGCACTAGGGGCTCGCCACCGCTTACAGTTGTATATCCCAAATTACCTATCGCCATATTCGCCCGAAAGCGGCCACCTTTGATCGAATGATTTCACGATGTGATTCCCATGATTCTTGGGGCAGGCATGGTCGGGCGCACGACCTTTCACTCCGGCAGCCCCACACCGTGACCAGGCCCACGTGATCTACCCTCTGCTGGCTTTCGCCTGCCGGCGGCTTCTGAACAACGGCCTGCTCGTCATCACTACGGCCTTGGGCCTACTCATGACCGTCACGCTCGTCACCGCCATCCCCCTCTATTCTGAAGGCATCAGCGAATTCCTCCTCAAGCTCGATCTGGCCATACCCAACGCCAATCGCCTGCAGCCCCGCAGCAGCGTGCTCCTATCGCATTTTCGCTACTACCGCGGCGGGGTACCCCCCTACCTCCATAGCGCAGTACGAAGAAGCTGACGTTGTCTTCTCGCAATACCTGCCGACTTGGATAGGATTGCCCGAGCTTCGGCAGGTCAGTTTTCTCCAGACCGCACGCATGCCACTCTTACCCCTCGGCGGAGACAGGACCACCCGTCTCCGCCAACTCCTCGGCTACGGCTTCTTCTTCACAGCACCCGATATCCAGGACAATGTCGAACTGATAGAAGGCCGGGTGCCGGCCTCCGAAGCCGTCCAAATTTCTGATGGCTCTGGCGAGCAAATGATGATGATCGAGGTCATGATGACGGACGATGCCATCGACAAACTCGGCCTCGTCGTCGGCGACCAGTTCAAAGTCCTCTACAGAGACCCGGACCGCAACACCCGCACCAAATTTGAAAACCCCATCGGGGTCACCATCGTCGGCCGGTTCATTCCCACACACCCCCGATCCACCTACTGGATATATGACGCTGAGACCGCGTTCGACGACGGCGGGATGTACATCAACCGCGACATTTACCTCGACAAACTCGTCGAGAGATTCCCCGGTATCTTTTACGAAGCCTCCTGGTACTCCGACTTCGACGCCGAGGCCATCAGGGCCAGCAACTACAAGGAGATCATCGGCAATCTCGAGACCTTACGTTTCAATGCCAACAAAATACTTCCCGACACCAAACTCGTAGTATCCCCCGAAGACACCCTGTACAGATTCAGCCAGAAGCTCTTCTTCCTAAAACTCATCCTCTTCATCCTCGGCGCCCCAATTGTGGCGATCGTGCTGTACTACATCAGCCTCTCGTCGAGCATGGCGGTAGAGCGCCAGCGCAAAGAGATCGCCATCCTCAAATCCAGGGGTGCCGGCGCCTCCCAGATCGTCGGCATCTATATCCTCGAAGGCCTCATGATCGGAGCGGTCGCGATGATCGCCGGTCCGTTCCTGGCCACTCACGTGGCGCAAGTTATAGGCAAAACCTACACGTTCCTGATCTTCACCAACCGCGAGGAACTGCGTATCACGCTCTCCGCCCAGCATTACCTGTTCGCGGCGCTTGCAGTCGCCCTCTCCATCGCCGCAACTCTCGGACCGGCCATCTCCGCCGCGCGCCAATCCATCATCACCCACAAGCAGGCCGTCTCCCGCACCACCCGCCGCCCCCTTTATCAGCGCTTCTTCCTCGACTTCATGCTGCTCGCCATAGCTATATACGGGTATATCACCATTCGAAGACGCGATTCCCTACTCACGTTCGGATCCGAGGACGAGCTCTTCTCTGACCCCCTGCTCCTGATTGCGCCCGTAATTTTCATCTTTGCGGTCGCTCTGGTCTTCCTGCGTTTCTTTCCGGTCGTCGTCTCGGTTATCGCCGCCGTCGGCGCGAGGTTCTATGGCGTCCACCTCGGCCTGCGCCAGATGGGCCGCAGCCCCGGCCAATTTATCCGACTTGTCCTTCTTCTCATACTCACCTTCGCTATCGGCACCTTCAGCGCCTCCATGGCCGCCACCGTCGATCGCAACATAAATGACCGGATCCTCTTCAAAGTCGGCGCCGACGCCTTCTTTGCCGAAACCGGGATCTGGCTTGTTGATGTGGAGCGCTGGCAAATCACGCCCGCGGAGCGCCATTACGACTTGCTCGATGAGAGCGGGAAACCCGAAATCCAGCAGCTTGCTCGCCTCTGGAACACACAAGCGAACTATCAGCCGCCCGGCCAGGGAAAGACCGAAAAACTCACCGTCTTTGGGGTCGATCCCATCGCTTTCGCCAACACCGTCTGGTGGCGTAAGGACTTTTCTCCCAGCTCCTTAAACGAGCTGATGAACTCTCTCGCCCTGGATGAGCGTGCCATCCTGGTGGACAGGGCCTACTTCCACGACCAGCTCCTCCTCAACATCGGCGATCCCCTGCGGATGAATCTTGGCATGCCCTATTACTTACCCGATGATCTCCTGTTGGAGGCGGCGACGGAAGGACGCTATGGCGAACGCCAGTATTTCAAGTTCGGCCGTGACCAACTCGAATTCACAATCGCCGGCTGGATCGACACCTTCCCCACCCACTACCCCGAAGACGGCCCCTTCGTCGTCACTAACGTCAACTACATTCACCGCAGCTTCGGCGAAAGTCCTTGGGACATCATCGCTACGCTGGGACCGGACGACAACGCCGGCGAACTCTCCAACCGCCTCCGCGCCCTTGACATAGACGTTGTCAGCGTCATGGACTTCACCGGAGAACTCCTCAAAATCCGCAACGACGCCACCAGATCGGCACCTTCGGCATCCTCACGGTCGGCTTCCTGATCTCCATGGTCCTGACTCTGCTTGGCTTTCTCACCTATTCGTTCCTCTCCTTCCACCGCCGCCTCCAGGAATTCGGCATCCTCCGCGCTATGGGCCTCTCCACCCGCCAGATGATCGCCCTCTTTATCTTCGAGAATGGCTTCCTCATCTTTCTCGGCACTGCCGTCGGTACTGTATTAGGGATCCTCGCCGGCACCCTGTTCATCCCCTTCCTGCAACTCAGCGTCGATCAGTTCGCCAGCACCCCCCCATTCATCGTCGAAATGGGCTGGCGCGACATCGCCCGCGTCTTCGTGATCTTCGGCGTCGTTGTCGTCATCACGCTCCCGGTATCGGTCTGGATGCTCCGGCGCATCCAGATTCACGAGGCCATGAAATTCGGTGGTGAATGATCAGAGTGATTCCTCCCGCACTGGTTTGGCTTCGTAGAAGCGAATCCGGGCAGGCCTAGCTTCACGGACTTCTAGCGCTCCTGGAGGAATGCTCGCAGCCATGGTCGCTTCACGTTGGTAATCCGTATGACGACTCGTACGAGTCATCGGTGTTACCAGCGATACGGGCCGACGCGACGGCTGTGGTGCTGAAGGTTCAATTCCCGCACGGGGAGAGCACCCACGAGGCAGCGGCGTTAGCGTGCTGGAACGGCCTTGGGTCGGTGCGGCTGCTGGCCCACGACCCTGACTGACACGCGCTGTTGATTGAACACTGCAATCCAGGAACGCACCTGTCCAAACAGGAGACGGGCGTCGCGCTCGACGTGATGGTTGGGTTGCTGCCACGGCTCTGGAGGCCGGCGTCGGTACCCTTCGAGCCGCTGGCTGGAGGAGTTGAAACGGGCATACGAGCGCGCCGACGAGCCGTACGAACGATCGCTCCTGAATGGGTCGGTCGATGCCTGAAGTCCCTGTAGGATTCTCAGGGGGAGCAGGTATTGATACACCAAGATCTGCACGGCCACAACGTGCTGCGGGCGGAACGTGAATCTTGGCTGGTGATCGACCCGAAGCCACTTGCCAGGGAGCGTGAGTTTGCGCTGGCGCTGATTGCCAGGTCGTACGAATTCAGGCACGGGCAGGAACAGGTTATTGGACGTCTGGACCGGCTGAGCTACGAACCGGGGCTAGACCGTGAGCGGGCCCGCGGCTGGGCACTGGTACAGACAATTGCATGGGCGTTCGACAACATTCGCACGCAACCACACCGCCTGAAAGCCGTTCGCTGGCATTTTGAAGCGTCGTGATGATCCATGCAGCCTGCTGACGTCCTCCCCACTACTCTTGCAGAGCGTCGAGCGCGGCCTTTACCTCTCTGCCATTGTGTTCAATGGTGGCGACCACTTCTTCCAGTGTCCGCGTGTTGACTTACTCGTCCGGATATGACGGTAGGGCAAGTGCGTTGAGGCAGGACGCCATCATCCATAAAATGGGCGGTCCATTGCGATTACGATTCATCGGAACAGGCGAATGCGGTATCTACTGAAAATTCTTCTGCTGCTTGCTGCGCTAATCACCGCGTGCGGTGGGGATACCGCCTCCGAAGTGGGTACAGATGGACGTGCAGTGGCGACCACACAGACGACCAAACCATCGCCATCGATGGCAAGTGCATCTCAAACAGATGGTCTGGCCATCAGCTGCAATCTTGATGAAGCACATCGGCAGGTCACCTGTGAAGCCAGTGGCTACACAGAGGGGGCCCGCTTGTACTGGTGGACCAATTCAGAGCAGGCCGAAGGGGAGGGTGCACATTTCACCTACAGAATTACGCAGGAGCGTCCGGATCTGAGCATCATGTTTGAGGAATGCAAGGACGGCGCCTGCCAGACTCTTACCACCAATCTCGATATTTCTGACATGAAGAGTGTGATCATTTCTGCTCAGGAATCACCGAAAACCCAACAAGAAACCGAGCAAAGCATTGGCCTATTAGATCCCGCACCGGATTTCACTCCACAAACTGTCTATGACGCATTTCCAACTGGGATGCAATCGAAATTTGAACAATCGGTAGACCGGGCCTTCAATTCCGCCACTGACAAGGCGGGGATATCGGTCGGTGTATATCAGGGTGGCCGACTATGGTCCTACGCTATGGGCAATGCGATTCAGTCGGTTCCAATGACGGCTGAGACGCCGATGCTGATCAGGAGCGTATCAAAAACTTTCATCGCGGCCCTAGTATTGAGTCAAGTCGAGGGTGACTTGTACAAGCTCTCCGATACTATTTCGTCAGTGCTGTCGGATCATCCCGACTATGGGGAAATCGACAGCGACTTAATCAACCCTGATGTAACGGTTTCTCAACTCCTAAGCATGACCGCTGGCCTTGCTGACTACCGCGAAAATAAAGGGTCTGACTACAGTGCGGTGCAGGCGTCTGCAGCCTGGAAGCCGGCTGACTTGCTGCGGCTCGTCTCCTCCCCACATGCAAGTCCGGGTAAATATGCTTATTCCAATACCAACACGGCTATTCTGGGGATGATTGCAGAGCATCATGGTGGACTACCGTTGAATCGGCTACTAAAACAAGAGTTCTTTGACCCGTTAGGGATTTCCGCCGGGCTCCTCCCACAAGATTCGACTCCAGCCGATACAGCACGGCCGCATGGAAATCGCGACCGGTGGGGAGGAATGGGATTCGGTGACATCTCAGAATCTAGTTCAGGATGGCTGCAGGATTGGTTTCTCCAAACGAATAGAACAACATGGATTGGTGGGGGGATTGTCACAACAGCTGGCAATCTGGCGCATTGGGGATATGAATTGTTTAGCGAACGCGGGAGCGCTATCACGCCGGAGGTACGACAGACACTTTTGGATTCATTTGTAGAGGAAGCGGTGCGGATCGGTGGGGCATTGCAGCAATACGGATTTCACGCTACGAAGTCGACATTGGTGTTGGAGGACAGTAGTAACTTGGTCGTGTATGGACATCCCGGTAGCGGGGGCGGTTTTACGGCACTATTGCTGTACTCGCCCCAACTAGATATCTCGATTGCTGTACTTGCGAATTCACACAGTAATGTCCGTGACGGTGGCCCTGAGAACACGGCACTATCGGGCGCAACATTCCATACCATTATCCGCGCTTTATGCTTGGCCTATTTGCAGGAAAAGGAAAACGCGATAGCTCCCAACTAGTTAGCAATAATCCGTCCTAGTACGTTGGCGTAGGTGCCATAGTAGGTGCCATCCCAATCCCTCCATCACCTTATCCATCGAATCCTAAAACGGGACTGGAATTAGCAGTGGAAGAGGTGACGAGCATGGGTAGGTTCGCGTTGGCTAGACATTCGTGAAAATCCGAATATCCTTTACCGCCGCACTGACTGCTGTTGCGCTCTTTCTTGCTGCCTGTGGCGATCCGAAGGGTGTCGTTGTAGTAGCCACGCCGACTCCTGCTCCAGTACCGACTGCGGCATCCACACCGGAGTCCTCGCCAACACCTACCGCCCAACCAACAGCCACGCCATCCGAGGCCGACCTTATTGGCGATGCGCAGTCCTATGTCGTTCGGATTGACCACGGCAACGGGTGTGCATCCGGTGTCCTGCTTGACAAGAGCGGCCTCGTCCTTACCAATTACCATGTCATCCGAGGAGCTGGTCGGCTGTTCGCCACGACCGCCGACGGCACCCAGTCCCCCCTGGAACTGCTGACTTACGACAAAGAAGGCGACCTGGCGCTGCTCCAGATCTCCGGGCCTACATCCTTTCTGGCAACGATCCCGCTGAATACTGACGCCGATCTGCGTCTCGGTGAATCGATCTTTGTCCTTGGCTATCCATTTCTGGGTTCCCGATCTCCCAACAACTGCAGCGAATCGATCACCGTAACCCGCGGGATACTCTCCGGTCGTATCAATATCCTGGGACAGGAGTTGCTCCAGACAGATGCCGCCCTGAACCCCGGCGTCAGCGGCGGCCTGGTGTTGACCAGCACCGGGGTCATCGCCGGCATGGCAGTATCCGGGCTGACTCCAGATGTTGCCGAGCGCGTTGGGTTTCTAATTCCTGTTAGTACCATCGTAGAACGGCTGACGGAGTGGTTGCCGAAGCTGGCAAGAGGACAACTTGAACTGCCGCGAATACTCGGCCAGATTGCGTTTATGAGCAACCGTGACAACTACTCCAACATCTACGTCATGGACGGGTACGGCGGGAGCGTCCGGCAGCTGACAGACGATCCTGCGCATGATTGGACTCACGCCTGGTCACCCGACGGCACCCAAAT
>CAYYTN010000097.1:0-8878 GCA_964474495.1 uncultured Chloroflexota bacterium | reverse complement strand
CAATTCGTTCGCGACCTCTGGGAATAGCACCGCAGCGAACGTCCGGCGCGCCCGCGCATCGCCCGGTCGCCGCGAGTTGAGCCGGACGCGGGACAACGCCGTGATGCTCCGGTGCGTTCCCGGTACTGCCGGCAGGCCCGTTTGGCGGGCCATCGCCTACACTGGGCGGGGCATTTCCCGGCGCGAGAAGAGGTACGCATGGAGCTGACCGCGGACCGGGCGGAGGAGATTCTGGCCGCCTTCGCCGAACGCCGCGTGCTGGTGGTCGGGGACATGACCGTCGACGAGCACCGGATCGGCTCGGCCACCCGTATTTCGCGCGAGGCGCCGGTGCCGGTGATCGAGCAGAGCGGGCACATGTACCTGCCCGGCGGGGCGGCCAACCTGGCCTTCAATGTCCGGGCGCTCGGCGCCGATGTCTCGGTGGCGGGGTTGGTGGGCGATGACGACATGGCGGGGCGGCTGCGGGCGATGCTGGACAGCGCCGGGGTGCATACCGCCGGGCTGATCGCCGAACCGGCCCGCCCGACCTCGGTGAAGCTGCGGGTGTGGGCCGGCGGAGACCGCCAGCATCAGCACCAGCAGGTCGCCCGGATCGACCTGGTCAACCGTGACCCGGTGAGCGACGTCTCGCAGCAGGAATTGATCCTGTACCTCGAAGGCGCCGTGCCGGAGTACGACGGCGTGCTGATCTCGGACTACGAAAATGGGGTCGTCGATGAACCGGTGCTCCAATCGCTGTTGCCGCTGGCCGCCCGGCACGGCAAGTTTGTCGGCGCGGATTCGCACGGCCAGTTGCACCGCTTTCATGGGGTCGATGCGCTGACTCCCAATCAGCCCGAGGCCGAAGCGGAATTGGGACGCTCGCTCCACGAATCAGGTGAATTGCTGGATGGTGGCGCCGAGCTGTTGCGAAAACTGGATTGCCGGCGGCTGCTGATCACGCTGGGCGCAATGGGCATGGCGGTCTTCGACCGCGACGGCCAGGCGCGGGCAATCCCGGCGCGGCCGGTGGCCGGGGTCGCCGACACCACCGGCGCCGGGGACACCGTGGCCGGGGTGTTTACGCTGAGCCTGCTGGCCGGGGCCAATTCCGTCGAGGCCGCCGATATAGCGAATCTCGCCGGCGCGATCGTGGTCACGAAACTGGGCGCCGCGACGACGTCGCCGGACGAGATCCTGGCCCGCCTTGTCGAAGAAACTTCCGCCGGCGAATGAGCGCCGCACGGGCCGCGCCGATCCTGCGCCTCGATGCGAGCTCCAACCTCGAGGATGTCCTCAAGAATCTGCCCGGGACCGTCGTCCTGACCAACGGCTGCTTCGATCTGCTGCACGAGGGGCACGTGCGGTTCCTGCAGGGCTGCGCGGCGCTGGGCGACCGGCTAGTGGTGGGTCTGAATGACGACGCCGCGGTGACCGAACTGAAGGGCGCCGGCCGGCCGGCTGTGCCGGTGGCGCAACGGGCGGCGCTGCTGGCGGCGATTCGCTGGGTGGACGCCGTGGTTGTGTTTGAGGAAGTCACGGCCGACAGGCTCATCCGGGCGATCCGGCCCGACGTCTACGTCAAGGGCGCCGACTACGATCCGGCCGCCGGTGGGATCGAGTTGCCGGAGGCGGCGTCGGTCCGCTCGGTGGAGGCCCGGCTGGAGTACATCGGGCTCGTGGCGGGCGCCTCGACGACGGCGCTGCTGGCCCAATTGCGAGCTTCGCCGGAGCCCGCCGATTAGCTCCAACGTCGGCCGCCGGGTGGCCACGGCGGCGGCCCTGGTGGCGGCCGGGAACGTCCTCAGCCGCCTGCTCGGCTTCGTGCGCGAACCGGTCATCGCGGCGCTCTTCGGTGCGACCGGCACGGCCGACGCCTTCGAGGTGGCAACCCGGCTGCCGACGATGATCTTCGACGTCGCCATCGGCGGCGCGGTTTCGGCGGTGCTGGTGCCGGTCTTCTCGACGGTGAACGACGACGACCGCTCGGCTTCTGACCTGTTCCACAGCATCGCGATCGCGGTCACGGCGCTGGCGGCGGCGCTGGTGATCCCGATCGTCATCTTCGCCGATCCGCTGATCTCATTGGTGGCGTCCGGATTCTCGCCCGAAACTCACGACATCGCCGTGACGATGACCCGGATCACCATGCCGGCGGTGCTGCTGCTGAGCATCTCGGCGGTCGCCTCGGGCCGGCTCTATGCGGCCGAGCGCTTCGCCTTTCCGGCCTTCAGCGTCTCGGCGCTGAACGCCACGCTGATCGTCGGCGCGCTGGCGCTGACCCCGGTGATCGGCCCTCCGGGAGTGGCGGTCGGCTACCTGGCCGGGGCGCTCGCCCACCTTGGCATTCAGATTCCGGGGCTGATCCTGGCGCGGACACGGCTCGTGCATCCCGGGTTCTTCCGCAATCCGCGCTTTCGCCGGGCGCTGGCGCTCTACGCGCCGGTGCTGGCCGGGCTGGTCTTCGCGCAGATCATCGTCCTGATCGACACCCGCCTGGCCTCGGGAACCGGCGAGGGCAGCCTGGCGATGATGCGCTTCGCCACCCGGCTACAGCAGTTCCCGCTCGGGGTGGTCGTGGCGGCGGTGACGCTGGCGATGCTGCCGCTGCTGTCGCGCGCCGCGCCGGAGCGGTTCGCCGATCTGCCCGGGGCCGGCGAGTTCAAGAACCTGCTCGGGACGACGGTGCGCTACCTGCTGCTGTTGATCGTCCCAGTGACGGTACTGATGATCGGCCTCACCGAGCCGATCATCCGGGTCGTCTATCTGCGCGGTGAGTTCGCCGCCAGCGCGGTCGATCCCACCGCCCGCGCGCTGCTGATCTATTCGCTGCAACTACCCCTGGTGGCGCTCGATCAGCTCTTCATCTTCGCGTACTACTCGGCCCGCAACACGCTGACCCCGGTATTGGTCGGAGTCGCCGGGGGCGCGGTCTACCTGATGGTTGCGTTCTCGACCGTCGATCAGGCCGGCTTTCACGGCCTGGTCTGGGCCAACACCGCCCAGAACGGCTTCCACGCCTTGGTGCTGGGGCTGCTGCTGTGGCGGGCCGTCGGTGGGCTGAGGCCGGGCGGCCACGCCGGGTTTATCGGGAAACTGACGATGGCGACCGCGTTGATGGTGGCGGCGCTGGCGCTGCTGCGGCTGGCCGCGGCGAGTCTCGAGAGCGAGCCGGGGCTCGCGACGCTGGCAATTGGCGGCGCTGGCGGACTCCTGGCCTACGCTCTGTCCGCCTGGGCCCTGCGGATCGAGGAGGCGCGCGATTTAACCCGGCGGTCACGAACCGTGCTGGCCCGCTTCCGTCCCGCCACCGGCTAGCGTCCCCGGCCGTAGCCCTCCGGCGGGCCAAGTAGAATCCACTCGCCGGTACCCGCCAACTAAAGGAGAAGAACCAGACATGTCATCCGCCGAAGCAACCGAGCTGGGCATGAAGATCCAGACCAGCCTGAGTTACGACCGGGCCGTCGCCCGGGTGCGCGAACTGCTGCCCGAGCAGGGCTTCGGAGTCATGACCGAGATTGACGTACAGTCAACCCTCAAGGCAAAGCTCGACGCCGATTTCCGCCGCTACGTGATCCTGGGTGCCTGCAATCCGAAACTCGCCCGCCGGGCCCTGTCCACCTACCTGGACATCGGCCTGCTGCTGCCCTGCAACGTGATCGTGTACGAAAACGATGACGGCACCACAACGATCAATATCCTGGAGCCAATCGCCGTGCTGGGAATGATCGGCCGGCCGGAGCTGGCGGATATCGCCGCCGAGGCCGCCGAGCGCCTGAGTCGGGTGGCCGCGGGGCTGTCCGGAGACTGAGCCCGGCCCGGCCTCAGCCCTTCGATGCCCCGCGCCGCAGCAGGGCGCCGAACTTGACTTCGAACATCCGCGCCGAGAAGTAGAGCAGCAGGATCGCGAACAGCACCCGCAGGATCTGTCCCGGGATGTAGCCCGACGCCAGCCACCCGGCCACGAACCCGAACGGGATCGACGCGGCCGCCAGCATCGCCGCCGCGGTCCAGTCGACATTCCCCAACCGGGTGTGGGCATAAACGCCGGAGACGGCGGTGGGGATCATCACCACCAGCGCCAGTGCCTGGGCGTCGCGCTGGATCATCGAGAGCAGGAATACCGCGGCGGGCACCATCAGGATGCCGCCGCCGACGCCCAGGAGCCCGCTGAGGAAGCCGGCCAGGACCCCGATGAGACCGGCGACGACGAAGCGCACCGCCCCGCCGAAGGCAAAGATCGATTCCGGGTCAGCCAGGACCAGCAACAGGATCGCCGCGACCAGCAGGAAGCTGGCGAAGACCCTGCGCAGGCGATTGCTCTCGAGGCGGCTGGCCGTCCGCGCGCCCAGCGGCGCCAGCAACAGGGCCGGCACCACCATCGAAAGCACGATCCCCCACTCGGGGAAGTACGAGAAGCTGTAGCCGGCGGCGCTGGCGACGGCGGTGAAGATGATGACGCCCAGCGAAGTGCCGTGGGCGTTCACCTGGATCATGCCCAGGTGACGCACCATCAACGGCACCATGATGGTGCCGCCGCCCAGGCCGGCCAGCCCGCTGAACGTCCCGCCGACCGCCCCGATCAGGACGTGACGGACCGCGCCGGCGCGGCTCCCCCCCGCGGCGCCTATGCCGGAACCTCGCTCAAACGGCGGACAGCCCTTCGGGTTCGCCGCTGCCGCGCCGCGCCGCCCCGGTGCTCCGGGCGGCCGCGCGCACCGCCCTGGCCACGCTCTCGGCGACCGTCGGATTGAACACGCTGGGCACGATGTGCTCTTCGTTCAGCAGCCGATCCGGCACCTGGTCGGCGATTGCCTCGGCGGCCGCGATCTTCATTTCGCCGTTGATTTCGCTCGCCCTCACATCCAGCGCCCCGCGGAAGATCCCCGGGAAACACAGTACGTTGTTGATCTGGTTCGGATGGTCGCTCCGGCCGGTCGCCACCACCCGGGCCTTGCTTTGCGCCAGCAGCTCGGTGCTGATCTCCGGTTCCGGATTCGCCATCGCGAAGACTAGCGGATCGTCGGCCATTCGGTCGATGTCGGCCACCGTCACGGTGTCCGGCGCCGACACCCCGATGAAGACATCGGCGCCGGTCATGGCGTCGGAAAGCGTGCCGGAACGGCCTTCGCGATTAGTCCAGCCGGCCAGGTCCCGCTTCGCGTCGTTCAAGTGCTCGCGGCCCTCATGGATGATTCCCCGCCGGTCGCACACGATCACGTCCTTGACCCTGCGATCCCGCAGAATCCGCGCCACCGCCACCCCGGCGGCCCCTGCTCCGGCCATGGCGACTTTCAACTCGCCGATTTCTTTGCCCACCACCTTCGCCGCGTTGATAAGCCCCGCCAGCGTCACCACCGCCGTACCGTGCTGGTCATCGTGAAAGACCGGGATGTCCAGCCGCTCGGACAGTTGCTTCTCAATCTCGAAACAGCGCGGGGCGGCGATGTCTTCCAGGTTGATCCCGCCAAACGTCGGCGCCAATCGGACCACCGTCTCCACGATCTCGTCGACATCCTTCGTATCCAGGCACAGCGGGAAGGCGTCCACCCCGCCGAACTCCTTGAACAGCACCGCCTTGCCCTCCATAACCGGCATCGCCGCCTCGGGGCCGATGTCGCCGAGTCCGAGCACGGCCGTGCCGTCGGAGACCACCGCGACGGTGTTCTTCTTGATGGTCAGGTTGAACGCTCGGTTCGGATCCTCGTTGATGTACATGCAGACGCGCGCGACGCCGGGGGTGTAGGCCATCGACAGGTCGTCGCGCGTCTTCAGCGGCACCTTGCTGGCGATCTCCATCTTCCCGCCCAGATGCATCAGGAGCGTCCGGTCGCTTACGTGCAGCAGCTCCACGTCCACGATCGAGCCCACCGCTTCGGCGATGCGCTGGCCGTGTTCGATCCCGCCGGTGACAATCGAGATGTCGCGGATCACGAAATCGGCCTCGGCGTGGACGATGTCGATCGCGCCCATGCCGCCGCCGAGGTCGCCAATGGTGCCGACCAGGACGGCAAGCGTCCCGGGGCGGTTGGCCAGGCGACAGCGCAAGGTGAGGCTATAGCTGGGGGCCAGCGCCGTGCCCTCGCCATCGATTCGCCAGGTTCTCATTTCGCCACCGTCCCCTCTCCGGTCGCCCTCGACCGATCGTGTTAGAAGCCAACCCTCGCCCGACCTTCGTCGAAGCGTAGCCCGGCCCGGTCACCTCCTCATGACGAATCCACGTCCGGGTGTCACCAACGTGTCACCGGCGACCCGCCCCCGCCGGGAGTTGCAACCAAAGTTAATCAATTAGTATGGTGAATTATTGGCGGGCGAGCAGCCCCCGTCACCTGTTGGGCAGACAGCGCGTTACCTTTTCGAGAGGACCTAACCATGACCCAGATTCGCGGAACCGAGCTTCCCGCCGTAGCCGACGATGTCGGCCAGTTGATCGGTGGCACGCCGCTGGTGCGCGTCAATCGCACGGCGGGCGACTGCCACGCCGTGATCCTCGGCAAGATCGAGGCCGCCAATCCCGGTGGCAGTGTGAAGGATCGCATCGGTCTGGCGATGATCGAGGACGCCGAAAGACGCGGCGAAATAACCCCCGGTGAAACGGTCATGATCGAGCCGACCAGCGGCAACACCGGGGTCGCCCTGGCGATGGTTTGCGCCGGGCGCGGCTACCGCTGCATCCTGACGATGCCGGAGACAATGAGCATCGAGCGCCGCAAACTGCTGATGCTGCTGGGCGCCGAGCTCGTCCTCACCCCCGGCCCGGGCGGCATGAACGCGGCCATCGCGAAGGCGGAAGAACTGCGCGACTCCACCCCCGGTGGCTGGATCCCGCAGCAGTTCGAAAACCCGGCCAACCCGCAGGTCCACATCCTCACCACCGCCGAAGAGATCTGGGCCGACACCAACGGCGAGGTCGACATCATTGTTTCCGGCATTGGTACCGGCGGCACCGCCACCGGCTGCGCCACGGCGTTGAAGCCGCGCAAGCCCGGCCTACAGGTAATCGGCATCGAGCCGGTGCAGAGCCCGATCCTGAATGGCGGCGAGCCCGGCCCGCACCGCATCCAGGGTATCGGCGCCGGATTTGTGCCCGGGGTCCTCGAAATGGACCGACTTGGCGAGGTGGTCACCGTCTCGCAGGATGATGCCGAGGCTACGGCCCGCCAGTTGGTGGCCGAGGACGGTCTGCTGGTAGGTATCTCCGCCGGCGCCGCCGTCGCGGCTTCGCTCGAAATCGGCGCCCGGCCCGAAAACGAAGGCAAATTGATCGTATGCATCCTGCCGGACACCGGCGAGCGCTATCTCTCACATCCCGGATTCGAGTCGATAGTGCAGGCCGCCGAGAGCTTCACCCCGACGGTCTAGCCTCGCAACTTCCCGCGGGGGCGGCTCCCCGGGCAACCACCGGCGGCGCCTTTGCTGCCTGAGTCGCTTCGCGACGCCCTGTTGTGGGCGGCCCCGTTGGTCCTCGCGGTGGGCCTGGTCTACCTGTTCCTGCTTTCGCGGCGGCGAATCGCACCGCCCGATGTGACCTCCGAATCGGCCGTGACCCGGCGCGCGGCCCGCAATTCGGCCATGTTGCTCGTAACGACCCTGGGCGACCGGGTGCTGTTCTGGGGATTCTGGATCGTGGCCCTGCGCCTTCTGGGCCCCGAGGGCAACGGCCAGTACGCCTTCGCCACCAACCTGCTGGTCTACTTCGCGGCGGCCACCAATTTCGGCCTGTCCACACTGGTCACCAGGGAGGTGGCGCGCCGTCCGGACCGGGTGGACGAGTTGTTCGGCAACGCGCTGGCCATCCGCCTGGTGCTGGTGGTGGTGGCGATCCCGCTGATGATCGCCATCGCGGCGGTGTTCTGGATCGCCGGGTCGCTATCCGGAGTGAGCCTGGGAGTCGCCGCGATCCTGGCCGTCTCCCTGGTGCCCAACGCCGTCAACCAGTCCTACGCCGCCCTCTATTCGGCCTACGAGCAAATGGGATTCCGCGGCGCCACCGTGATCGGCACCGCCCTGATCACCATCTCCGGCGGGCTGCTGGCGCTGCTGCTGGACGGGGGCGTGGTGGCGCTGGCGGTGGTCGCCATCGTCGCCGGGAGCATCACCTTCTGCACCCTGGCGCGCCCCCTCGGGTTCCGCCGGCTGCTCACGATCCGGCGAGCCCGTCGCGACCAATCGCTCGCCATGCTGGCTACGAGCCTGCCGCTCATGCTCAACGAACTGCTGGCCAGCGTCTTCTTCCAGATCGATATCCTGGTCATCCAACCGCTCCAGGGCACCGCCCTGGTCGGCAAGTACAACTCGGCCTACAAGTTCGTCGCCGCCCTCAGCGTCGTCGCCCCGGCCGTTATCCTGCCGCTCTTCCCGGCGCTGGCCCGGGCGGCCACCGACCCGGGCTCGCTGGCCCCCTGGATCGCCCGCGCCTGGCGGCCGATGATCCTGCTGGCCGCGCCGGCGGTGACGATCTTCGCGGTCTTCGGCCACGACATCATCGGCACTTTCTGGGGCGACGCCTTCCTGCCCGAGGCCGGCGACGTGCTGGTGGTCCTGATGTGGGTCCTGCCCTTCGCCTACCTGAACGGGTTGCTCCAATACGTGCTGATTTCCAGCGACCGCTTGCGCTCGATCACCGTGGCCTTCACCCTGGCCAGCACCTTCAACATCGCCCTGAACCTGGTGCTGATTCCGCGGGTCGGCGTGATCGGCGCGGCCTACGCGACCGTCACCTCGGAACTGGTCCTGCTGGGACTGTACGTGCTGGCCCTGCAAGGGGGCACGCTGCTGCTGGCGCCCCTGTTCGCCGCCCTCCGGCCCGTCGCCGGGGCGGCGCTGATGCTGGCCCCGGCGCTATTGCTGCGGGACGCCGGCTGGGTTCCGGCGGCGGCCGCCGCCGGAGTCGCCT
>CAYYTN010000096.1:0-8910 GCA_964474495.1 uncultured Chloroflexota bacterium | reverse complement strand
GACGTAAACGACCCGGCGGACGTTGGGCTCCGGTCGGCGGCGAATTTCCGGAATGCCTGGTTGTGCGTCGGGGCGCAGCGATCCGGTGACTATGGAATCTCGTACCCGGTGGTGGATCGGCTCGAGAGTTGCCAGAACCCGGCGTCGGGCGGGGTGGCGGTGTGGTGGGCGGAGGACAAGGCGGAGCGGGTGATGGATATGGGAACGACGGCGGCCGCGCTGGTTGCCTTCCTGGCCACGGGCCGGCTCAAGGCGGCGGGCCGGGCCGGGGACTTCCTGGCCGGTAGGCTGATCGGGGAGCAGCCGGATTTGGCCGCAAGAATCTTGCTGCGGACGGATTGGTCGGGAGCGTGGATTTCGGATTTCGCCGAAGCCGACGAGGCGCGGCATGAGATTCAAGTGGGCGAGCCCGGGCAGGTCTACTGGTTCCTGGGCAACGCCATGGCGGCGCTGGGCCAGTTGCACCTGGCCGTCCAGGACGAGCGCTACCTGCAGGCGGCGCGGACGGTGTTTGGCTGGGCGCAGGCCTGCGCGCCCGGTGCATTTGCGGATTTGACGGCGGCGAAGGTGGGGTGGGGAGCGTCCGTGATCTACGCGGTTACGGGAGAGCAGAGATTCGCGGAGGCGGCACGCCGGGTGGGGGACATGCTGGTGCGCACCCAGACGGCGGAAGGCCTGTGGTTGCGACGGCCGGCCGTGACGGAGGTGGCGGGGCAGTCGGTGGCGGCCTCGTTGAGCACCAGCCTGGAGCGGGTCTGCTGGCTGCTGGAGATCGCGCGGAACCTGGCGTAGGCGGGGCGCGGTTTAGCCGAGGGCGGGACGTACCTGGTGGGCCAGAAGCTCGAGAGAGTTGACGGCGCGGGCACGATCGGCCCAGTCGTGGGCGACGGTGAGGAGGGTGCCGAAGCGGCCTTGCGAATCCCAGAGTTGCTCGATCTTCTCAACGACCGTCTCGGGGCTGCCAACTAGCCAGACCTTGTTGGCCAGGTACTCGAGGGTGACGTCGCTGTCGGGCATGGCCGGGTCGTCTTTGAAGGCCAGCAGGCCGCCGGGTACGTTGCGCTGAATGAGTGGGATCATGTAGCGGTCGAAGGTCTGGCCCATGGGGCCGTTGACGGCGTATTCCAGGGCCTCGGCGTCGGTGTCGGCGACGAAGACCTCGCGGGCGACGCTCCAGCCGGCGGGATCGACAGGGTGGCCGCCGGCCTCCTGGCCTTCGCGAAGCTTGACGGCGTGGGTGCCGAGGATGCGGTTGGCGGCCAGGTTGGTGGAAAGTGCCGTCCAGCCGGACTTGGCGGCCTCGAAGATCGAGCGTGAATCGGGGCCGAATCCCGGGATTGCGATTGGGGGATGGGGCTTTGTATACGGCCGCAGCGGGTAGCCCATGTCGAGGTCCCGCCACTCGTCGGTCAGCTCGATGGTCCAGTACTTGCCTTCGTATTTCCAGGGCGGATCGGCTTCCCAGATCTTGAGGATGATGTCGAGGGATTCAAGGAAGCGGCCGACCATCTGATCCATGTCGGGCGGGACGCCCATGAAGGGGCGGTCGCTGGGCACGCTGCCGACGCCGACGCCAAAGTTGTAACGGCCGCGGGAGAGATGATCGAGGAATGCGGCGCGGGATGCCACTTCGGCGGGATGGCGAATGGACAGGAGGTGGACGCCGGTGCCGAGGCGGATGTTCTCGGTGACGCCGAATCCACGGGCGACGAAGAGGTCGGAAGCGACGATGTTCTCCCAGCGAGCGGTCATGTGCTCGCCCACCCAGGCCTCGGTGAAGCCGAGTTCGTCGGCTACGGATAGCAGTTCAAGGTCCTCGGCGAAGGAGTCGGCGGGCGGTTTCTCCGGCGGGTGCAGGGGCATGATGAAGAGACCGAGATTCACTGTGTCCCCCCCGAATCGCTGACTTGCAGGAAAAAGTGAGATAGGCGACTCACCCGGATTCTGGCAAGAATGACGAGTGGGGACAATTGCGGAAGGACGCGATTCTCAGGATGGGTCGGTCGGGCGGCTCGGATTTTGACCACGGGCAGCAGGTGGAGCGACCTGCTGCGCGGGAAAGGCCAGGTAGATGAGGCGAAGGATCGGGGTTGGTTCGATCGGGGTTGGGGGAGAGGGACAGAACATCGCGCGGGCGGCCCGGCAGGTGACAACGTGGTTCGCGGATTCGGAGGCAGAGCCGCGGCTGGTGGCCTGCGCGGATGCGTCGGCATCAGTGGCGGAGGACGTGCGGGATCGGCTGGGATTCGAGCGAGCCTCGGACCGGTGGATGGATGTGATCGAGGATTCAGATGTGGACGCGGTGATGGTCGCTACTCCAAACAACCTGCACCTGGAGGTGGTACGGGCCGCAGTGGGCGCGGGGAAGCACGTGTTCTGCGAGAAGCCGGTCGGGCGAACTCCGGATGAGACCGCGGAAATCGCCGGGCTGGTGCGCGAAGCGGGGGTGGTGTTCATGGTGGGCTACAACTTTCGGTTCGTGCCGGTTGTGGAGCACGCGCGGGACCTGATTCGCGCCGGGAGACTGGGGGAGTTGACCCACTACCGGGGACGGTATTTCGTTGGATACGGCAGCGACCCCGCCGAACCGATGAGCTGGCGGTTCGAGGAGGAGGGGTCGGGGTACGGCGCGATGGCGGACCTGATGTCGCACGTGGTGGACATGGCGCTCTCGCTGGCGGGGCCGATCGAACGGGTGGTGGCGAACCGGAATACGTTCATCACCGAGCGGCCGGTGATCCCGGCAGGGGAGGTGGGGCTGGTCGAAAACGACGACTACGTGGGGTCGCTGGTCGAATTCGTCGGGGGAGCGCGGGGAACGTTGGAGGTCTGCCGGATCATCCAGGGTCCGACCAACGAGCACGGATTCGAGGTGAACGGGACGGAGGGCTCGCTGAAGTGGAATCTGGAGCGAATCAATGAACTGCAACTGAGCCTGAACGGGAGCGAGGCGGCAGGGTACCAGCAGGTGTTCGCGGCGCCGGGTCATGGCGAGCACGCAGCGTTCAACTCGAGTGCAGGGCTGGGTGCGGGCCTGCGTGATCTGAAGACGATCCAGCTGCACCGGTTCTTTCGGGCGACCCTGGGCGAGGTCGAGCCAGTGCCGGGGATCGCGGATGCGGTGGCGGTTGCGGATGTACAGCGGGCGATGGCCAGGTCGTGGGGATCGGCCCGGTGGGAACCGGTAGAACGCCGAGGGTGACGGGGCCGTTCTAGCGGCCAGGTTCCTGAGCGAGAAACGCGTCCAGGTCGTCGAGCAGCCAGCAGTCGACCGGGCCGCCGAAGGCGCCGTCGATGTCGGCCGGGCAGGCGAGGAGATCGCGGCGGCCGTCGGCGTTGGCGTCGATGACGAAGGCGGACATGCCGGGCTCGGTCAGCCAGTCCAGCATGAGGACGACGCCGCAGGGGGCGGCCGGCGGCCCGGGGGCGCAGCCGGTCGGTGGATCGTCACCCCAACCGAGGAGAAGGAAGGCATCGTTGCCTTCGATTTCCTCAGGGGTGCGGAAGAATCGAGTGTCGGCGCCGGGCACCGGCACGGCGTTTGTACCGCCGAAACGGTACATCTCGAGCCGGGCGGGGGAATCGCTGAGCTTCGTGAGGTCGTCCAGCAGCGGCCCATCGGCCAGGGAGAGCCGGAAGATGTCGTTGTCGTAGGTGCCCAGGTCGTCGACGCCGTCGCCGTCAAAGTCGCCGACGACGGGGCGTCCGCGGGCCATCAGGTTCGGCAGGCGGATGTCGCCGGCGTTGACGAAACTGCGGTCGGGCGGGTCGCCGACGCGGTCGTAGAAGATCGTCAGCCCGGAGCCGTCGTCGAAGAACGCGCCGGGCGCGTCAAGCCGTCGCCGGTCCAGTCGCCGGCGAAGGGGATGGAGCCGGGTGGGGTGCGGAAGAAGGAATCGCCGGCCGGCTGGCCGTTGGACAGATCCAAGTCGAACCACTGGCCGAGCTGATCCACCTGGTACAGCTCGGGTTGCGAGTCGCAGAGGAAATCGGCGATGACCACGCCGAAGGGCGCGGAGTCGCCGGGGGTGCTGAGTGAGTAGGGGATGAAGGAGGTTCGGGGCATCTCGATGGACTGCGGCTCGGGCGCGGCCGGCAGTTCGAATCCGTCGAAGACGTACTCGGCGCAGAGCCCGTTGTCGGGGGTGATGAGGCCGACCGCGACGCGGGAGTTATCGGGGAAGATATCGGGCGGGAGGAACAGATCGAGGAGGCCGTCCTCGAAGGTGCCGCGGACGAGCGGGAGTTCGACCAGCTCATGGGTGCGTACGTCCTGAAGGTAGCCGGTGACGTTGTCGCCGAAAAAGATCTGCACGGCGTGTCCGTAGATGTTGTCGAAATGCCAGCCGGGGCTGTCGGGCAGCGGGGGTGCGTCGTTGTCGCGGATCAGGACCTGGATGGAGGGCAGTCCGCCGCCGGTCTGATCGGCGTGCTCGACCGCGGATTTCAGATCGACGGTAAGTTCGATTCTGGACGGTGGGCGCTGGCCGACCCGCAGGTTCACGTCACCGGCGGTTATGCCGCGGAGGGAATCGGCGAAGGGGAGACGGACGCCGTCGATGCAATCGACGAACTCGGGCTCAAGGGCCGGGAAGTCGACGAAGGCGACGGGCTCGGGGGTGGGGGTGTTGGTGGGAGTAGGGGGAGGTGGCGGAGCGGTGCAGTCGGCCTGGCCCACCAGTACGATCGTCCCGGCCGCGCTTTCGAGGTCGATCGGAACAGCCTGGTTCATGGCGATAGTCCGCCTTACCACGAATTCGGTCTCCGACCATTCGACCCGAATCCCCCAGGAGCCCGGACCGGCCTGGCATTCGAATCGGTAAGTCGGCAGCTTCTCCTCAAGACCGGGTCCGAGACCGTTTTCGGCGATGTCCTCATCCAGGCAGGTTCCGTCGGAGAGTTGGACCGACCCGCCGGCGGTGCAGCGGCCCAGGTCCAGCTCGATGGATTCCTCGTTGCTGAGGTTGGTTGCCGTGAGGTTGACCGGCCAGGTCGAGCCGGCCGGGAGGGGGCCGACGCTGGCCGGGGTCATGACCACCTTCAATGGCCCCTGCACGACCACCAGTTCGCTGAAGTGGGAGGTCTCGCCGGTGAGGATCAGGGTCCCGGCTTCCGGGTCGATTTCGGTGATGTTGTCCCGAAGTGCGTCCCAGGCGCCGTCCTCGCTACGCAAGAGGCCGACGAGCGGCCGGATGCCGGCTTCGACATCGCTGCCGCCGGCATCGGCGGCAGCCACCCGGAGGGTGACGGCAACGGGTTCGTCGAATCGCAGCCCGGCGGGGAGAAGTTGAAAGGCGGGGCCGACGGATTCGACGGATTCGGCGTCGGGGCTCAGGGTATCGGGACTCGCGATCGTGGCCGAGATCACGGTGTCAGAGGAAAGCGCGCCGGGCGGGATATCGATTTCGAGAGTCGGAGCGTCGGGGTCACCGAGGGTGACGCGACCGCCGGTGGCGGCGGAGATGAGGACGCCGTCCGCCGATTCGGGGATCGTGGGAGCGGGCGGACTGGTCGGCGCGGTGGTCGGGGCGGTTGCCGGGGATGCGACCGGCGGAGCGGTTGGAGCGGCGGCCGGCGCGGTGGCGGCGGGCTCGGTGGGACCCGAGGCGCAAGCGACAAGGAAGAGAGCGGTGAGCGCGGTGGCGGCGGCGAAGGCGACGAATCGCGGGCCGGTCCGGCCCGATCCGAATGGCGCGACGAATCGGAGTGATCGTAGCGCGCGATTGTTCCCCAAGTGGCCGGTTCCCCCCGGAATGTGATGGCCTACCCCCGGGACTGATGCTACAAGATCGAGAAGCACCGGCACCAATGGAGTCGTCTCCGGGGACGCAGGCGCCCCGGCAAGCGGCGGGCGTTGCGGCTTTGGTGGAGAGCGGGTGGAGTCGGATACTTGCGAGAGCGCTGAGAAGTTCAGGGGGATTCCGATGGCTATCGCGCCGGATAAACGCACCGCAACCGAGAAGATGGGGAAGACGGGCGTCTCGCTGGTGGACGCGGACGTCCACAACTATCCGAAGTCGATTGACTCGCTGACTCCCTACATGTCGCGGCGCTGGGTGGAGTATGTGCGCCATACCGGGTTTCAGACTCCGCCGGTGGACGAGTATCCGCGGTTCTACGAGGCGGCGGCGCGCCGCGACGCCTGGCCGCCGAACGGCGATCGGCCCGGGTCGGATCCTGACTTTGTGACCGGGCAATTGCTGGACGAATGGGATATCGACCACGCGATCTTGAATCCGCTGTACGGCGTGTCGCGGGTCCACAATCTGGACTTCGGCAACAGCCTGATGGAGGCGGTGAACGAGTGGACCGCGCGGGACTGGCTGGATGCCGATCCACGGTACAAAGGCTCGATAGTCGTGAATGTCTCGGACCCACCGGCGGCGGCGGAAGAGATTCGGCGAAGGGCGCAGGACCCGCGATTTGTGCAGGTGCTGCTGCTGGCGCGGGCGCCGGCGCCCTATGGCCGGCGGCAGTTTCGGCCGATCTTCGCGGCGGCGGTGGAGGCGGGGCTGCCGATCGGGATGCACTTTGGGGGCGGAGGGAATCCGGTGACCGCGACAGGCTGGCCGTCTTACTACATCGAGGATCACACCGGGATGGCGCAGTCCTTCGAGGCGCAGGTCCTGAGCATGGTCTGCGAGGGATTATTCGTGGACTTCCCGAGCCTGCGGGTCGCCCTGATCGAAGGCGGCTTCGCCTGGCTGCCGGCGCTGATGTGGCGGTTCGACAAGAATTTCCGGGGGCTGCGGCAGGAGGTGCCGTGGCTGACGAAACTGCCCAGCGAATACATCCGCGAGCATTTTCGGGCGACGACCCAACCGATGGAGGAGCCGGAGAATCCGGAGCACCTGTTGCAGATCATGGACATGATCGGGCGGGAGGATTTCCTGATGTTCGCGACCGACTACCCGCACTGGGATTTCGACTCCCCGGACCGGGCGATACCGGCGGCCATCAAGGGCGAGCGCCGGGACGGGATCATGTTCAAGACGGCGCTGGAGTTCTACGACTTTGACCGGTCATGACGCCGGGGCGGCGGGGTTAGCGGTGGGGGAGCTGCGGAGGGTCGAAGCCGGTGGTCGCCGGCTGGTGGTGGGCCGGAACGACGCCGGCTACTTCGCGCTGACGGATATCTGCCCGCACCAGGGCTCGCGGTTGTCGTCGGGCACGTTGGGCGGGACCGCGGTAGCCGAGGCGGTCGGGGAGATCGAGTACGGCCGCGACGGGCTAATCCTGCGGTGCCCCTGGCACGGTTGGGAGTTCGATGTGGAATCGGGTCACTCGCTGTGCGATCCGGATCGGCGGCGGGTGGCGGCGTACGGCGTGAAGGAAGAAAACGGCCGGCTGCTGGTCTCGATCGGCTAGGGGCTATTCGCGGACGGGGATGCCCTCCATGAGCCCGGCGTCGTGCATCTCATCCCATTGTCCGCGGAAAGTGTGGTTCCACTCGTCGGTGAGCGGATGGGCGAGCATCTTTTCGTAGACCGGCCAGAAGACGATGATGCCGTCGGCGCCGTCGCGGATGGCGAGGTGGGCGACCTCGACGGAGCGGACCAGCGCGGCGGTGATCTGGGGCCGCTCCGACCAGCCGCCGAAGACGTCGACGCAGTCGCGGATGAGTTCGGTGGGATCGCCGCCGATCTCCTTGACCGGTTCGCAGAAGGGCAGGATGTGAGTCGCGCCGGCGAGGGCGAGGGCGCTGGCCTGGGCGAGGGAAAAGGTCGTGGTGCACATCGTCTGCACGCCCTGACGCTTGAGTTCGCTGAAGACCGGCAGGGCGTGCAGGGTGCAGGGGAGCTTGATCATGATCTGGTCGGACATGGCAGTGAAGACGGCTGAGACTTCGAGGAGCTCGTCGGCGGACTCGCCGTCGATTTCGATCACGACCGGAAGATCGGTGATGTCCAGGTAGCGGCGGGTGACTTCGGTGAGCTGGCCGTATTTCTGCACCATCTCGTTGAGGACGACGGTGTTGGTGACGACGCCGGCGGCGCCGTAATGGAGGCGGTGCTTGAGATCGGCGGGGTCGCCGGCCAGCCAGATGGCGGGTCCGGTTCCGGGGTTGCGGTTCACGGCTGGGACTCCCTGGGGGTGGTGGATGGATCGTGATGATGTTGCCGGTAGTGGGCCGCGAGGAGGTCCCCGCCCCAGTCCTGCTCGTAACCGCGCCAGACGGAGTGGATGTGGTTGGCGCCGTCCTGGGTGTTGTCGTACTCGATCAGGAAGCCCGGCCCGGCGACGTTGTAGTAGTGGCCCTGGCCGGGGGCTTCGGGGCCGGCCCAGGCGAAGTGGGCGGCGGTGAGTCCGTCGGCCTCGATGCGGCCCCAGTGGCCGGCGGCGATGTCGGCCGGAGAGCGCTTGATGTAGTGACGGACGAGGTTGGCGAGGCGGGTGCGGGATTCGCCGCCCAGGGCGGAAAAGGGAACGCCGGCGGGGGTGTCGCCGGGGGCGATGGAGCGGTAGTTACGGGTGAGGATGTCGGCGGGGGCGATCGGATCGACGATGGCGAGTTGCTTCTGCGCCGTCGGGAGGGATTGCAGAAGGGCGCGGGCGAGGTCTTCCTCTTCGGCGAGGATACGGTGGCCGAGTTGGGGTCCGTGGCGAATCTCGGCCGGGTTGACTCCGAGGAAGAGGGGGAGCGGGCTGATGAAATCGCCGTCAACGACGGTGATGTGGACGCCGAGGTGATGGCCGCCGATCTTGAGTCCCCAGGGGGATTTGCCGCCGGGTTCGCCGTGGACGGAGAAGTAGTAGAAATCGGGGTTGCGCGGGAGCATGACCTCGGTGGGGTGATGGTAGTGGTTGATGGCTTCCCATTCGGCGAGGGTGGATTCGATCCGCATGATTTCGCGGGCCTGGCCGGCGCCGCGATCGCTGAGGGCGAGGTCGAGGATGGCCAGGGCAAGC
>CAYYTN010000095.1:1463-8959 GCA_964474495.1 uncultured Chloroflexota bacterium | reverse complement strand
GTCGACTTCAAGGGTCAGTCCTACGCCACGGCTCGGGTCTACTACCGCGACAAGGAGAACAACCTCAAGCCGTCCCGACATGGGATCAACGTGCACGAGGAATTGTTGCCTGAGCTTCTGCAAGGCCTGACGGCGGCCGACGAACTTCTGACTGAGCGCGCCGGCGGGTAGACGACGGGCCGACGAGCCCGGGAGTGGGCATGGTTTCCGGTGACATCCAGGCAGATTCGGCGCCGCCAACAGGGGCCGACCGTCGGTCGCGGCAGGGCGGTATTGTTGGCGTTTCTCCGATGCGAGTAACATCCGAATTGTGAGCTGTCACCCCCCTCCGGGACCTCCACGATCGAGTCAAACCAATGACCCTCAAAGAAGCTGCTCCGGCGGCCAGCCTTGCCGACGCCGATAGTGAGATTCATGCGATCATCCAGACGGAAGAGACGCGCCAGGTAGACGGCCTGGAGATGATCGCGTCCGAGAACTACACCAGCCAGGCGGTCATGGAAGCGGTCGGGTCGGTCCTTACCAATAAGTACGCGGAAGGCTACCCGGGCCGGCGTTACTACGGTGGCTGCGCAAACGTCGATGATGTCGAACGACTGGCGCAGTCCCGCGCGCTAGAGCTGTTTGGCGGCGAGCACGTAAATGTCCAGCCGCACTCGGGTTCAGCCCCCAACATGGCCGTCTACATGTCCCAGCTTGAGCCTGGCGACACGATCATGGGTATGCGCCTGGAGCACGGCGGCCACCTGACTCACGGCCACCCCCGGAATTTCTCAGGCATGCTTTACAGAGTTGTGTCCTACGGAGTCGATCCGGAGACCGAGTTGATCGATTTCGATGAGGTGCGACGGATCGCGCTGGAGGCGCGGCCGAAGATCATCGTGTCGGGATCGACCGCCTATCCGCGCGTGATCGACTTCGCGAAATTCGCCGATATCGCTCAAGAGGTCGGAGCGCTGCACATGACCGACATGGCGCACATCGCCGGCCTGGTGGCTGGTCGGGCACACCCGTCGCCGGTGCCCCATGCCGATTTCGTGACGAGCTCAACCCACAAGTCCTTACGGGGACCCCGGGGAGGGTTTGTGATCTGCGGCGAGGACTATGCGAAGGCGATCGACAGCGTGGTGTTCCCGGGCACCCAGGGCGGGCCTTTCATGCACGTGATCGCCGGCAAGGCGGTGGCGTTCAAGGAGGCCCTGTCGGAAGACTTTTCCCGGTACGCTGCCCGCATCGTGGAGAATGCGCAGGCGCTCGCCGAAGCCCTGATGGGGCATGGCCTGCGCCTGGTCAGCGATGGGACCGAGAACCACCTCATGCTGATGGACCTGGGCGCCGACGGACCCAGTGGGCGCGCCATGCAGAGTCGCCTGGAAAAGGCCGGCATAACCGCCAACAAGAACACCGTGCCCCGGGAGACTCGCAAGGCGACGGTGACCTCCGGTATTCGGCTGGGTACGCCGGCCCTGACCACCCGTGGAATGGGTCCCGATGAGATGCGCCGCATTGCGGGCTGGATACGCCGGGTCCACGATGCCGGGCGTGGCAACGAGGAGGAGTTCGCCCGGGTCCGACAGGAGGTCGAAGAGCTGGCCCGCGGCTATCCGGTCCCCGGGATTCCGCGCGCCTGATCATCACCCCTCGATAGCCAGGACTCACCTCAGTGGGCGAACTGTTCGCTCTTATCGCCGCCTTTTGCTGGGCAGCCGGATTCGTGATTCTGCGCCGTGTGTCGGGCTCGTTCCATGTTCTGCAGTTGAACGCGATGCGGCTCTGGGGGCCGGCGCTGATGATGCCGGTGGGAGTGTTCCTGCTCGGTATCCAGGACCAGTATCTGCGGCTGGAATGGACAAACTATGCGGCGATGGCCGGATCGGTGCTGTTGGGCATCGGAGTGGGCGACAGCCTGCTGTTTGTGGTGATGCGATCGATCGGCGTTGTTCGGTCATACACGATCGGCGCGACCGCGCCCATGTTCGGGCTGGTTTATGCAGTGGTGCTGCTTGGGGAAGAAGTCACGCCGGCGGCCGTACTGGGTACGGCGGTGATTATTCTTGGCGGAATCCTGGTAACAATTCGGTCAGCCACTGCCGGGCGGGACGCGACATTGTCGGGTCGGGCCTACTGGCGGGGCATCGCCGTAGCCGTTGCGATAGCGATGATGTGGGGGGGCGATTTCGTGTTGCTGAAGATCGGTGTTGGCGATTTGAACCCCATCGTTTCCAATAGCTTCCGGATGCCGCTGGCTGCGATCTCGATCGCGTTCCTGGCCTGGCGGGTGCGGGGGCGGGTGGTACCAACTGACATGACTTCGCGATACCGGGCAGTCGCGGTGATTTCCGGAACGATTGGCCTGGGGGGCGGCAGCATATTCTTCTTGTCGGCCATCCAGATGCTGGGCGCGGCCCGGGCCGGGGCGCTCGCCGCGGTGTCGCCGGTGTTCACCATCTTTCTCGCGGCCATCATTCTGCGAGAGCGTCCCGGATGGATGGCGGCAGCGGGGACGTCGCTCGCGGTGACCGGCGTCATCTTGCTGAGCGTGGGCTAGCCGGCCGAGTCGGGCCCGGAATCCGCGCATTCGACCCGACAGGATGCCTACTTGTCGTGGATGCCCTTGATGTCGTCAACCAGTCGCGGCGGCACTTCGCGGCGGAACTCGTCCCAGATCTCTACGGGAATAGCCTCGGTGAGCGCTTTCGCCGACTGCCGAATCTGCTCCGCCGAAGATGCCCCCATAATCGTTGTATGAACGCGACGATCACGGGTTGAGAACTGGATCGCGGCGGCCTTGACGGAAACGCCGTGTCGATCGCAGATCTCGTTGAGGGCCGCCGTTCGGGCCAACGTGGTCGGGTCGGCTTCGCGGTAGATGTAGGTCGCCGAGGTGTCGAGCGGACGGGCCAACAGGCCGGAAGAGAACGGTGCGCCGTTGATGATCCCCATGCCCAGTTCGTCGGCTCGCGCGATCAACTCCTCCGCCGGTTGGTCGAGCAGGGTGTACCGGTTGTGGGTCAGGATGCAGTCGAATTCGCCGGTGTTCACGTACTCGATCATCATCGGGATCGGCCCCGCCGCCAGACCGACCATGCCCACGACGCCCTGTTCCTGTAGCCGGTGCAGGGCTTTGCGTGAGCCATTCATAACCGTTGACAGGTTCGAGTGCTGCACGTCGTGGATGTGAATCATCGATAGCCGATCGACCCCCAGGACATGCAAGCTCTCCTCCACGCAGGCCAGCGTCTGCTCTTCGGAGTAGTCAAATGGATTGGGCCGGTAGCCCACCTTCGTGTTGAGGATGAAGTCGTCGGGGAGCAGGTCTTTCAGTTCGCGCAGGGCGATTCCCACCCGACGCTCCGATTCGCCCTCGCCATAGAGCGCGGCGGTATCGAAGAAGTTGATCCCGGCTTCGAGCGTGGCCCGCATGATCTCGACCGCTTGTTCCACGGTGGGTACTTTGTCGACGTTGCCGAGAGGCACGCAGCCCAGTCCGATGGTCGATATTTGCAGGTCGGAACTTCCGAATTGGCGTCTGTCCATGAGTCTGTCCCTCGCTACTTTGAGTCTTGAGTTTCGTCGGTCGAATCGAGGCTGGTGCGGACGCCCCCGATCTCGCGCAGACGCTTGGTCTGCTCGATCATCCGCTCGTAATGGTAGGCACGGAGTTTCTCGGGCTCGCCCTCCCAGTCGTAGAAGCCTTTGAGCGTGAGCAGGCCGTCCTGGCCATCATCGGCCATCTCCTGCAGGGTCTCGGCGGCCAGGTCACCGTGCCCGTCAAGCTCGTGATAGAGATATGAGGCGACCTTGGCGTGATTGGTGATGCCGCCCATGTCGCGGCTGGCCAACGGGCCCAGCGACAGGAAACGGGCGCCGAAGCCGAAACGAACCGCGTTATCGATGTCCTCCACGCTGGCGATGCCCTCCACCGCAAGTTCAATCGCCTGTCGGGTCAACGAGTGCTGTAGTCGATTGGCGACGAAGCCGACGATGTCGGTGTTGACGAGGATGGGCACCTTTCCCATTTCCGCCCAGGCGGCCAGGGCCCGCTCGATATGCACCTCGTCGACCTTCGGATGCTTGATCACCTCGACCAGGGGGAGGATGTGGGCCGGCAGATAGAAGTGGCTGCCGATGACCCTCTCCGGGTGGGCGCAGACTTCGGCCATGTGCCGAATCGGGATCGTCGAGGTGTTGCTGGCAATCGTAACTTCCGGGGGAATCAGGGCATCAAGTTCGCGGTAGAGTTCCTGCTTGGCGTCCAGGTTTTCGAAGATCGCTTCGACGACGAAGTCAGCTCCGGAGAGTGCGTCTTCCAGCGATTCCGCTTCCACGATGCGGCTCATGACCTCGTCCGCATCGCCGATCAGCAGGTCGTGCCTTGCGATTTCGGCGACGTACTGGTGCATATCGGCGACAGCGCGCTCCCTCGCCGTCGGGTTCTGATCGAAGATTCTTACTTGCCCGCTTCCCTGGGCCATTACGACCCCGACCTGCGGGCCGACCAGGCCAAGGCCGATCAGGGTTGATCTTTCGAATACGCTCACGCGAAATGCCTCAATTCAATGTCCGGCGAGGTGGGCGCCGGGTCCTCGGGATTCTTGTCCGATCCGGCAATCAATTTCCCGGATTGCGCCAGTCGAGAACGACTCCGAAGTAGTTCTCCTTGTCGTTGGCGAGCCCAGCGTAGGCGCTATCGATTTCGTCGGGCGTTATCCGGTGGGAGATCAGCGGTTGCAGGTTGAGCTTTCCGGCGAGAATCAGGTCGAAGGTCGTCTCAAGGTTCCCCTGAAGCGAATTTCGGGTACCCCGTACTGGTCGCGCGGGGATGAGCCATTCGAGCGCGCTGCGGTAGTTGAGCCAGCGGAACTGCAGGTCCAGCATCTGTGGCCCAATATCGGTTTCGTAGGATCCGCGCGGGTTGCCAAGGAGCACGACCTGCCCGAACGTGGCGGTGTGGTGGGCCGCGGTTTCCACCACCTGCGGGCTGCCGACCGCGTCCACCGTGATCTCAACGCGGGCATCGCCGGCGACGGCGGCGATGGCGTCGGCTAGTGCTTCACCGGTCTCGCCGAGGACGTGTTCGATCCCGGCCGCCCGCGCGGCTTCCTGACGTCCGGCGACAGGGTCGATTCCGATCACCCGGCCGCCGGCCAGCTTGAAGAGCTGAGCCGCGATGTTCCCCACGACCCCCAGTCCAAATATGGCGACCCGGTCATTGAGTTGCACCCGGCTGGTTTGAAGGGCGGTGAACGCCACGCAGGCCATCCGGCAAAGAGCCGCCTCCTCCGCCGGGATGCCGTCCGGCACGGCAAGCAGCATCGCATGGTTGCCACCGTCCAGCGCCTGGATGTGGTGCGACGCGTGGCGGCCGAAACTGAACACCCGGTCGCCCGGCGCCAGATCTTCCACCCCTACTCCGGCGGAGATCACCCGGCCGGCGTTGGCGTAGCCCGGGGCAGAGGGATACTTGGCCACGGCGCCGTCCCACGATGCCGCCGGCCGGGTGCCGATGTAGGCGGAAAGTTCGGTACCGGCGCTGATAAAGCTGCACTCAGTTTCGATCAGCACCTGGCCCGGCCCCGGCTCATCGGGCACCTCGACCGCTTCGAGTCCGGCGTCGCCAACACCACGGATGAAGACCTGGGTTGCTTTCATTCGAAGTCCTCCAGTTCGCAACCGCGGACGGCTATGTCCAGTCCAGCAGGACTCCGTGATAGGTTTCCTTGTCGTTCAGGAGACCCTCGTACGCTTGCTTGATGTCGGCCGGATTCATGCGGTGTGAGATCATTGCGTTGACGTCCAGTAGATCGCGCTTGATGAGGTCGTGAATCGTGTGGATGTTCTCGACTATTGAGTATCGTGCACCGGGTACCGGCAGCGTCGGCGTCAGCCACTCCAGCGCCCCGCAGAGCTCGATGTGCATGGCGTGGATTCGCTCCGTCATCGGGGTGAAATTGGCCTCGTAGGGCGCGCGCGGGCTGCCCAGAATCACCAACTGGCCCCAGGGAGCGGTGACCTGCGCGGCCTGATCGATCACTCCTGAATGCCCGACGGCATCGACCGTGATTCGGGCACCCGGGCTGCGGGTGATCATGCGGACGACCCTATTCATTCCCACCGAGTCGACGTCTATCTGCGGATCGGCCCCGGTCATTTCCATGATCTGTTCCGAGACCCGCTCGGGCGGCTCATCTCCGAGCACGCGCTTGATCCCCACCCGGCGTGCCAGGTCGCGGCGGGATGCTACCGGGTCGATGGCGATAACCCGGGCTCCCGCAAGCTGGAAGAACTGGGAACAGAAGTTGCCGACGCTGCCCAGGCCGAAAACCGCCACCCAGTCGTTGAGCCGTAGCGAACTCTGTACCAGTCCGTTCATTGCCACCACCGCCATTCGGGCGGCGGCGGCGGTCTGCGAGTCGATGCCCTCCGGGACCTTTACCAACAGGTGACCCACATCGTTTTCGCCGGCCCCGGGAGCGAAGGGCCGCACGTGCAGGTGGGAGGCGTGCCGGCCGTAGCAGAACACACGATCGCCGACTTCAAAGTCTTCGATTCCATCGCCGACGGCCTCGATGTGGCCAACGTTCGAGTAGCCGGAGTCCCAGGGGTAGGAGTTCCAGTTGCCCGGCTCCCAGACGGTTGTGCTGAGCGCGGTGTAGTTGGCCAGTTCGGTTCCAGCGCTAATGAAGGTGGCGGCGGTCTTGATCAGTACCTCGCCGGGCGCCGGCTTGTCGGGGACCTCGATGGTCTCCAGCATCACCTCGTTCTTTGTCGGTACCAGTACTCGTTGTACTTCCATCTCTGCCTCCTCTGAGCGTTTCGCCGGTCGAATTGTGGTGGCCGCCAGGGTCGCTAGGTCCAGTCGAGAATCACGCCCCAGTAGTGCTCTTTGTCGTTGAGCAGCTTCTCGTAAGCAGTGGCTATCTCTTCCGGACGCATTCGGTGGGAGATCAACTCATTGATCTTCAGTTTGCCGCGTCGGATCAGATCCAGGTAGGTCTTGATGTTGCCGTAGGTCGATCTACGATGGCCGCGAATCGGGTAGCGCGGGAACTGCCATTCCAGCGCGCCCTTGAACTGAACAAAATCCCAGTGGACCGGCCGGATTATTGACGTCAGGCTGCCGTCGTGGGGTGCCCGCGGCGACCCGAGGATGATCACTTCGCCGGCGTGGGCTGCGACCTTGCTGGCCTGGTCGACCACGAGCGAGTCGCCCACCGCATCGATCGCGATATCGGCGCCATGCCCGCCGCTGATTTCGAGGATCTCGGCGCGGGCTTCTTCGCCGCCGCTGCCGACCACGTTTTCGATGCCTACCTGGCGGGCGAGTTCGCGCCGGGCCGCCATCGGGTCTACGCCGATGACGTTGCAGCCCTGGATGGCGAAGTACTGCGCGGCCAGATTGCCGACCATCCCGAGCCCGAAGACGACGACCCAATCGCCGGCCTGGGCGGTGCTGATTCGGAGCGAGGTGATAGCAACCCCGGCCATCCGGGCGG
>CAYYTN010000095.1:427-1453 GCA_964474495.1 uncultured Chloroflexota bacterium | reverse complement strand
GAACTCACGCCATCCGGAATCTTGACGACCATGTCGCTGGTCGCGCCACGCTCGTTGCCCTCGCCCTGCACCGCAATCGCCGAGGGGTCCAGAAGGTTGGCGTAGTGGTGGGAGGCGTGTTTGCCGAAGGTGAAGACGCGGTCTCCGGGGTTGAGTCCCGGAATCTGTTCCCCTGTGGCGACGACCCGTCCGGCGTTGGCGTAGCCTGACGCCCAGGGGAAGGAATTCCAGCTCCCGGGAAGCCTCGTGGTGGGGTCCAGCGCGGTGTAGTTGGCCAGTTCGGTGCCGGCGCTGATGAAGGTCTTCTCGGTCTCGATGAGGATTTCGCCAGGTCCTGGCGCATCGGGGATCTCGGCCGTCTCAAGCACGACATCGCGTACGTCGCGTACCAGTACCCGCCGAATCTCCATTAGGTTCCCCGCTCTTTCCGGTGGCCAATGGCCTGATGGTGGAGCCGAGCTTATCGAATCGCCCGCCTCCGTGCCCGCCGGTCGTCGCTTGTGACCGGCGCCTCGGATGCGATCAAGTGGTTTCGGCCGCCAATACCCCGTTCGAACGTGTCTTCAGGGACAAATCAATCGATCCGGCCGTGGGACTATGCTGATGGCGGAAAACTTGGACAAACGCGGCGACTCGGGGCAATCCGTGGACGAGCATGAGTTGAAGACCGCCGGCCGGGTGGCCCTGGTCGGGGCCGCCCTCGCCTTCTTCGCCCTGGGCGCCCCGGTCTTTGAGGTGGGGCCCGATACGATCTGGGCGGCGCGGGCGATCGGTGCGCTGACGGTGGTTGTTGGGGTCTACGCCCTGTTGGCTTTCCGCCGGCTCCTGGTGGACAGATTCGCGGACCGGTCGCTGGATTTCTACCTGTACCTGACGATCACATTGGCCATCATCGCCTTCTTGTTCTTCTGGAAGTATTTCCGGTGGTACTCTTTCCTTGCTTCTGGGTCTTTATATGGCATCAGATAAATCCATAATCCGGGTATTCAATGTTTTCTTTGTCGTACCATCCCCAATGCTCAGAGG
>CAYYTN010000095.1:0-417 GCA_964474495.1 uncultured Chloroflexota bacterium | reverse complement strand
GGCAATATGTGCTTGCCATGCTCTTCTGTTTTTATCGGTGATTGGCTGGTCATCCTGGTTCCACTTGTGCCGGTCGCGATCGTCAACATCCTGCTCGGTAGGCGGGTCATCAACCTGGGGCACGATCTCTACGGCCTCAAGCTGCACCTGGGCACGCTGAACGTGGCGATGGGGGTCTTGGTGATCGTCGCCATGGCCGCGACGTTTGGCGGCATCGTGTGGCCGGCGGTCGCCTTCCTCGTTGCATCTCTGGCGGCCGATATTGTCCTGGCCATGATCTTCTTCCGAGCTGCCACCGAGCGACGTGAAGTCGGCGAGGCCGGCTGGGTCGCGCTGCGCGTTACCCGCGACCGGGAAGACGAGCCACAGGACCCTCCTTTCCGGAAGTAGGGCTACCCGGTGGCTGCTCCCGCGTTC
>CAYYTN010000094.1:0-9052 GCA_964474495.1 uncultured Chloroflexota bacterium | reverse complement strand
GGCCGCTCCGAGGTAGAGCAGGACATCCACGATCAGCCACGGGACCCCGCCCAACGATCGACCCCGCGACTCGGCCAGCGACTCACGTACCTGCACCATTTCTCGAAACCTCCTGGGACTGGAACCTCGTTGACTTGGTATAGCATTATGATATCACAATGCTATGAGTTTTCGTCAAGGATGTCGCCTGCGCCGGCGGCCTCCGCCCGTTGATACCGGTCACCCGGCCCGACCGGCCGGGCCGCTAAGGTAGAAGTCGGAAACCGGGCGGGCGACGCCGGCGAGACCCGCCCGAAGTGCCATAGAAACGAGGGGTAACCGGTTGACGATCCGAATGGGCATCATCGGCTGCGGCCGCTGGATGAGCCGCGGCCACATCGGGCTCCTGCTGGCCTCGCCCGACGTCGAGATCGTCGGCCTGGCCGACCCCTCCTGGGAATCGGTCGCCGCCATGCGCGCCGCCCATCCCGGCCTCGGCGATGCGCCCGCCTTCGGCGATCACCGCGAGCTGCTGCGGGCCGCCGGACCCGAAGCCGTGGTCATCGCCACCCCCCACACCCTGCACCTGGAGCATGCCCTGGATTCCTTCGCCGCCGGCTGCCACGTGATGCTCGAAAAGCCGATGGTCACCACGGTCGCCGAGGCCCGCACGCTGCTGGCGAAGCGCGACGCCGCTGGCCGGGAATTGCTGGTGGCCTACCAGCGCCACTACACCCCCACCTACCGCTACGTGGCGGAGGCGATCGGCCGCGGCGACATCGGTGAGATCGAATATGTCGCCGGGCTGCAAACGCTCCACTGGACCGAGCTGACCGACGGCCGCTGGCGGCAAGATTTCGAGCTTTCCGGTGGCGGACAGATGATCGACGCCGGCAGCCACCTCTTCGACAGCATCATGTACGCCATCGATCGCGATGTCGCCGCCGTCATGGCCTACCAGTCCGGGATAGCCCCCGGGGTGGACGTCAACTCCGCCATCGCGCTGCGGTTCGAAGGCGGTGCGCTGGCCACCGTCGCGCTGGTCGGCATGGCGCCCTCCGGCTGGTGGGAAGACATCAGTTTCTACGGCTCCGATGGAGCGATCCTGATCCGCACACCGGGCTTCGGCGACTGGGCCGATGCCACCGTCATCCATCGCCACAAGACGAAGGGCGACATCGCGGTCGAATTCCCCGAAGCCTCAACGCCAGACCAGAATTTCATCGATGTCATCCTGGGACGCGACCAGAACCGCTCTTCCGGCGAGGCCGGCCTGCGCGTGATCCAGGTATCCGCGGCCGCTGCCCGCTCGGCCGAATCCGGCCGCGAGGAGCGGCCCGACTAGACTGGTCAACCGGCAGCCCTGAGATTCCGCAGGAGGCACCATGGCCGACCAACGACCGGCAATAGCGGCGCAGCTTTACTCCGTCACCGAGCACCTCACCACCGTCTCCGACTTCGAGCGCACCCTCGGCCGCCTGCGCGAGATCGGCTACACCGCCGTCCAGTACACCAACCACGGCGTCCTCGGCGGCGACGACCCGGAGATCGACCCGGCCACCGCCCGCCGCATGCTCGACGACAACGGTCTGGTCTGCCTGTCCGCCCACCGCCCCTGGACGGCCCTCAGCGGACGCACCGGCGAGGAGATCGAGCGCGCCCACACCCTCGGGCTCGAAGTCCTCTACGTGAACCTGCTTGCCCCGCCCTACGACAAGTTCGACCCTCAGTCCTACCGCGATTTCGCCAGCGACTCGCTCCCGACCATCGAGGCTCTCGAGGACGCCGGCGTCCGGCTGGGCTATCACAACCACTCGCACGAGTTCTTCCGGCCCGAGACCGCCGGCGAGACACTCTACGAACTACTGTTGCGCGAATTCGACCCGCGCATCGTCATCGAGCCAGACCTGTTCTGGATGGTCTACGCCGGAGCCAATCCGGCGGCCTGGCTGCCGAAGCTGAAGGGGCGAATGCGCGAGGCCCACGTGAAGGGCGCCGAGATCGTGCCCGACGAGCGCTACGAGATGGTCAAGCTGACCTACGCCCCCGTCGGCGAGGGCAACATCGACTGGGACAGCGTCATCCCGGCAGGGAAGGCCGCCGGCATCCAGACCTGGATCGTCGAGCAGGACGAGCGCCGCCGCGACTCGTTTGATTGCGTCCGCAGTAGTTTCGAGTTTCTCTCCGCGCGGGTCTAGCCCACGCACGCTCACAGGTTTCGGAGCCCCCATTGAGTAGTCGCGGGGTAGTGCTCAACACGCTCGCCGACCGGATCGCGGCGACCAACCTGCGGGGCTACGCGCGGGTCGCCATCGACGGTATCGACGCCGCCGGCAAGACCCGGCTGGCCGGCGAACTCGCCCCGCTGATCGAGGCCCGCGGGCGGCCGGTGATCCGGGCTTCGATCGACGACTTCCTGCGGCCTGCCGACGAGCGCTACCGGCGGGGACGCGATTCGCCGCGCGGCTACTAGGAGGACTCGTTCGACCTGGCGGCGATCCGGCGCGAAGTGCTGGGGCCACCCCTCGGCCGTGCCGTTGTGCGGGGAGCGACACCCTCTTCAGAAGAAACCGCTGGAAGCGGCGTCGGGGACGGTTCGGTGTTGCTCTTCGACGGCGTCTTCCTGCGGCGGCCTGAGCTGGACGATTGCTGGCACTTCCGCGTCTTCGTGCGGGTCGATTTCATCACATCGCTACGGCGGGCGCTGGCTCGCGACGTCCCGGCGCTGGGCGACGCATCCGAAGTCAGGCGGCTCTACGAAACCCGTTATCAACCCGGACAACGCCTCTACCTGGATGAGGTCCGACCCGAGGACCGCGCCGAGGCGGTGCTGGTGAACGACGATCCGGCCCGGCCCGAGCTGTTGCTACCGCGTTGACAGCGCCGCGAGTTGCCGCAGCGCGGTTGGCGGCGGGCCTTCGTCGAGGCGCTGGCGGATCGCCGCAGCGCACTCCGTCGGGCTCAGCAGCGAGGTATCGACCTCGAGGTCATAGATGCCTGGCCGGTGCACCTCGCGCTGCCACCGCACCACGCCCGGCTCCGGCATCTCGGCCGAGCTACCGTCGCCCCAGCCGGTGGCCCGCCGGCGTTCCATGATGACGTCGATGGGGCAGCGGACGCCCACCAGCAGCGCCGGCAGGCCTTCCAGGCGCCGGGCGGCGTCAGGCAGTATCCCGCGCGGGACGGAGTAGGCGTCGTGGTGCCCGACATCGACCACCACGTTCAAGCCCAGCCGGCTGTGGGCGGCGATGGATTCATACATCGCCGCGTAGAAGCGCACGATGAGCGGTTCCAGATCGGGGCCCTCGCCGCCGGGACGCAGTCCAATCCCGGGGTTGTAGCGTTGCGGCATGACCCGCTCCTTGAACGTATCCACTCCCAGGTTCATCCAGGGGCCGTCGAACGTTTCCTGGATAACCGCGACGATGCTGGACTTGCCCGACCGCGGCGTGCCGTTGAGGATGACGATCTGTCCCGTTCTACCCGTCCCGGTCATGCTCGCTCGCCTCTTTTCGCTGGCCGGTCGGCGATCCAAAGCGCCCGGCGGGCCAACCCAGGTTGAAATCATCCCGGCGGAGCCGCACGGGTGAGGCGCTGTCCGGCGGCGGCGCGACGCGGGCCGGGATCAGGCGGGAGAGGATCGCGCCGGCGAGCAGCACCGCCGCCCCGCCGGCGAAGGCCACCCGAAAACCGCCGGCCAGCAGATCGGGCCCGGCGTCGAGCGCGGTCGCCGCGCCCCCGGCGACGATAATCGCCGCGAACGCTGTACCCTGCAGCGCCTGCCCCAGCGCCTGCCCGAAGGTGCGCGAGAGCGCCATGAACCCGGCCGCCAGCCCGGTCTGCGCCGCGGTGACCGAACCCAGCATCGTGGTCGCGTTGGCCGGTTGGAACAGCGCGTGACCGAATCCCAGCCCGGTCAGCACCAGCGCCATGCTCCAGACCTGCGGATCGCCGGCCAGCAGGCTCATGCTCAGGAAGGCCCCGCCCTCCACCAACATCCCGGTGGTGCGGACGGTGCGATGGCCGACGCGATCGGTGAGCCACCCGCCCAGCGGGGCCATCACGAAGATGCCCACCGGCACGGCGGCCATTACCAGGCCGGCCGTGGCGGGTTCGAGCCCCATGTGTTGTTGCAGCAGGAATGGGCCCAGCAGCAGGAACCCGCCCATGGCCACGAAGTCCAGCGCGCCGATTCCGGTGGTTAGCATCAGGATGCGATTGCGGATCAGCGCCCGGCTCACCAACGCGTGCGGCCGGCGGCGCTGGATGTAGACAAAGGCGACCAGCGCCACCAGCATTACCGCCATCGCGGCCAGGATCTCCGGCGCCAGCCAGCCGCGCACCCGCCCCTGGGTCATGAAGTAGAACAGCGGCACCATCCACAGGATCAGCAGCAGCGTCCCGGCCAGGTCCATGCGGGCGCGCTCGACAATCGGCGTCTCGCGCAGGTAGCGAAGGCCGGCGATCGCGGCGATCAACATAATCGGCGACGGCACCACAAACACGTAGCGCCAGCCGAGGGTCTCGGCGACGATCCCGCCCACGACCAGGCCGGTCACCGCGCCGATGGAGATGCTGGTGGTGTTGATGCCCATGGCGGTGCCGCGCTGGTTGGCCGGGAAGGCGGCCACCAGGATCGCCGGCCCGGAGGCCTGCAGGGCGGCCTCGGCGAGGCTCTGCAATCCGCGGGCGGCGATCAACAGCGGCAGCGTCGGCGCCAGCGCTGCCAGCACCCCACCGGCCCCCAGGATGATGATGCCGGTCAGGGCGACCCGCTTGCGGCCGATCAGGTCGGCCACCCGCCCGGCGGGCAGCAGCAGCGCACTCAAACCGAGCAGGCGCATCAGCGCCACCCATTGCACGGCGGGCAGATCGGCGTTGAAATCTCGGGCGATCGTCGGCAACGCCACCAGCGCCCCGCCGACGTCGATCCCGGCGAACATCATGCTGCCGGCGATGACGGCGGCGACCTGCCATTTGTAGCGATTCGGGTTGGTGGCGGTCATGAAATCAGTCGGTGTTGCGGGGCCGACTAGTCGCCAGCGCCGTGATCGATCTGATCGACAGAATCTCTTACTTCGTGAGTCATCGGCTCCAACACTTTGTCAACGTGAAGAGGCCAGTCGTCGAGTTCGCCCAGTGCCGGGCGAGCACTGTCCGTGGAATCCCAGTATCTCTCAATCAGCCGGGAAGCCAGATTCCTGTCTGACCCGGTCTCCCGATAGTCAACCGACCAGTGGGCAAACCGATCCCGGAGCTCCTTGAGTAGTAGCATCAGGCTCTTCGCATCTTCTCCCAGTGCCTCAAGATCGAATCTTGCGTCCTTGCGATCGCTGATCTTCGATTCCTCTATCAAAGCCCTCAACCGGATCACGTAGGCTTCGTTGAGCCACGTTGTGTAGCGGTTTTGGAGCTTCTGATCTTCCTCCGACATGGGGTGATCCAGGATATGCACGATGGAGGGAACACCTTGCGCGAGGTAATACGGGGGGGTGTCAAACCCCCGCTGACCTATTGCACCAACCGACGCGGCGGGGAACCGCCCTTTCACCTGAAGGAAGCCGATCCAGAGCGATTCGATCTCGGTGACCAATTCTGAAGGTGAGCGCCGAACCTTCGCCATCTCGCCATTCCTTCCGGTCCGCTAGGTGAGTCACAAGATACCCGCTTGCGCCATCGCACGGCCCGACTACGAGCGACGGTCAGTCAGAGAGAATCGATCTGTGACCGTGGTCTGTGACGGCCCACATGCGGTCGGAGACGATGGCGAAGATCACCACGGCGATGAGGAGCGCCAGCGCGAACAGCGTCGCCGGCAGAAAATGGCCGGTGGCGTTCATCGAGGCATGCAGCAACGCCCCGACCAGCACGCTGCCTTTCGTGCGGTTGTAGAGCCAGGTGAAGATGATGCTGAGAAGGACGATCAGCATCCATTCGACCCCGGTGTCTTCGACGCTTTTGGCTTCGACTCCTCCGAACCGCGCCGGCGCGTGCCAGACCGCCCAGATGACCCCGAGGATCAGACTGGACACCAGCGGGCTGAAGCGGGCCTGGAGCCGCGGCAGAGCGAAGCCCCGCCAGCCCGGCTCCTCGGAGAGACCGCCGTGGATGAAGTTCGACAGGAACAACAGCACGATCAGCACCAGCAGTTCGGCGTCGAAGGTCGAATAGCGGGCGTTCGGCATGTCCATGCCCAGGACGCGGGTGAGCAGCAGCCCGCCGGTCCAGATGGCCGGTATCAGCAGCAGCGCCAGCACGTAGTAGCCCGGCGCGCCGGGCGGCCTCGCGTAGGAAGAGAGCAGGTCCCGAATGCCCGGCACGGTCGAGAAGGCCCCGGCCAGTACGAACGCCGGTAGCACGGCGACCAGCATCCGCCCGATCACGAGCCCGGAAGTCACTTCCAGGTCTTCGCCGAACCGATCCTGGAGCAGCAGGGCCGTGGCGGCGACCGGCCAGGCAACCAGGAACGCGACGACCGCGGCCCGGCGGCTGCCCCGGCGGGGACGGGGGTTGATGAGTGCCGAAAGCCCGATGGCCACCAGCGCCGGCCCGAAGATCCCCAGGACCAGCAGCAGCGCCGCCCAGTCGTTCCCGGCCTGGTAGACCGGCTGGAGCGGGATGAAGAGACCCCAGGTGAAGGCGTAGGTCAGGACGAAGTAGGCGATCAGCGGATGGCGCCGGATGAGGCTCGTCAAATCGCTCGCCGCCTTCCCCGGTTGGCGGGTAGCGCCCCTGTCGGGAGAGCGCGCCTTACCATACCGCGACCCAACGTACGGTGCCCGCGGGGCGGCTCCGGTCGGGGATGGGCGGGCGCAGAAGGAGCAGTTGGTGACTGCCCTTCAGCCCGGGTCTTATGTACCCTGTGGGTTCGCGCACCGATCTCGCATCGCACTCACACGAGGTAAACAGTTGAAGCAGAGGCCGTTTGGAAAGACCGGACTCGAAATGTCCGAGATCGTCTTCGGCGCCGGGGCGGTGGGTGGGCTACTCATCAACGCCGACGACGCCACCCGCCGCGCGGCCCTCTGGCTGGCGCTGGATCGGGGCGTCAACTGGATCGACACCGCGCCCTCCTACGGCGATGGCAAATCTGAAACCGCGCTCGGCTGGCTCCTGGCCGAAGTCCCCGAGGAACGCCGCCCGATCCTGTCCACCAAGGTGCAGTTCGACCCGCGGGCCGGAGACTTCGCCGGGCAGGCCGAGCGCTCGATGACGGAAAGCCTGGAGCGGCTGCAGATGGATTCCGTGGACGTGATTCAGGTGCACAACGCGCTGCTGGCGGCCTGGAACGGCAACCCCCGAGCGCTGCGGCCGGAGGACATGCTGGGCAAGGACGGCGTCGCCGACGCCCTGGACCGGCTGGTCGACCAGGGCCTGGCGCGGCATGTCGGGATCTCCGGCACCGGCGAGGCAGAGGCGGTGCGGCAGGTGATCGCCAGCGGGCGCTTCGCCTCGGCGCAGATCTACTACAACCTGCTGAACCCCAGCGCCGGCCGCGAGATGCCGTCCGCCTGGGACGCCTACGACCAGCAGAACATCATCGCCACCGCCGCCGAGCACGACGTGGCGGTGATGGTCATCCGCGTCTTCGCCGCCGGGGTCATCCCCACCGACATCCGCACCGGCCGCGAGGGCGGGGTGGTGCTGGACAACGATGTCGCCGCCGACGAACGCCGCATGGCCGCGGTGCTGCCGCTGCTGAAGCCGGAGCACGGCGCAAGGGCCCAGGTGGCGATCCGCTATGCGCTGCGCAATCCCGCGGCTTCGGGGATACTGGTCGGAGTGGCCGAGATCGAGCACCTGAGCCTGGCGCTCGAGGCCGCCGAGATGGGCCCGCTGCCCGACGATCTGCTGCAGGAACTGGACCGGCTGGCCGATGCGAATTTCGCGTAGCGCAGTCTGAATCGAGCGGGGAGTGCGCCCTTGACCGACCGCCCCAACATCCTGCTCATCATGACCGACGAGCACGACCCGGCCGTCAGTTCGCCCTACGGTCATCCGTTCGTGAACACCCCGGCGATGCAGGGGCTAGCCGACGCCGGCGCGGTGTTTGAGCAGGCCTACTGCAACTCGCCGCTGTGCACGCCCTCGCGGGCCTCGTTCATGACCGGCCGCCACGTCTATCACACCGGCGTCTGGGACAACTCGGGTTTCCTGAAATCGGACGAACTGACCTGGGCGCACCGCCTGGAAGTGGCCGGCTACGACACCTGCCTGGCCGGCAAGATGCACTTCGTCGGCCCCGACCAGATGCACGGCTTCGGCCGGCGGATCGTGCCCGATATCCACGGCATGGTGGCCATCGGCGGCAACGTGCCCGACTGGGAGAGCCTGATCCCGATCGCCGGGCAGACCCCGCGCAAGCGCCTCACCGAGCAGCCCGGACCGGGCAACTACGTGCACCTGGATTACGACGACCTGGTGACCGCGAAGACCGTGACCTACCTGTCCGAGCCCGACCGCCACGAGAAGCCCTGGGCGCTCGTGGCCTCGATCTTCACGCCCCACCAGCCGTTCATCTGCCGGCCCGAGTTCTACGACCGCTACTACCCCGAGCACGCTGATCTGCCCGAAATACCGCCGGGCCACCTGGAGGCCCAGCACGCCGAGCACAAGGTCCACCGCAAATACTTCGACTGCGCCGACATCCCCGAGGAGCAGATCCGCAAGGCCCGCGCCGCCTACTACGGACTGGTGGAGTTCGCCGACGACCGCATCGGCGCCATGCTCGACGCGCTGGAACGCAACGGCCTGGCCGACGACACCCTGGTGATCTACACCTCCGACCACGGCGAGATGCTGGGCGAGCACGGCATGTGGAACAAGAACTGCTCCTACGAACAGGCCATGCGGGTGCCGCTGCTGATGCGCTGGCCGGGGGGGATCGAGCCGGGAATGCGCTATTCGCGGATCGCCTCGCTGCTGGACGTCACCGCCACCATGATCGACATCGCCGGGGCCGCCAATCATTCCTTAGACGGCGACAGCCTGCTGCCGTTGCTGCGCGGCGAGGCCGAGGACGGCGGCGGGACGCTGCTGGCCGAGTACGAGGGCCCCGCCATCACCACTCCCT
>CAYYTN010000093.1:0-9113 GCA_964474495.1 uncultured Chloroflexota bacterium | reverse complement strand
GGGTCGCCGCCCCGCCCGGCTGTTCGCCATCACCCTCCGACCCGAAAATCGTAGCAGCCCAACCGCCCGTCAATCTCCGCCCCCGGAGCTCAACGTGAGTGCAGCCCGCTCAACCGAACCCGGCCCGCTTCCGCCCCGGATCGTCGTCATCGGCGGCGGCACCGGCTCGTTCACGGTGCTGCGCGGCCTGACCCACCACACCGACGAGCTTTCGGCGATTGTGACGGTGATGGACAGCGGCGGCAGCTCCGGGCGCCTCCGCGACGAATTCGGCGCGCTTCCACCGGGCGACATCCGCCGCTGCCTGGTGGCGCTGAGTCCCGACGACGCGGCGGGCCTGCAGCTACGCCGCCTCTTCGAATATCGATTCGAGCGTGGCGAGGGCCTGAACGGCCACAGCTTTGGCAATCTCTTCCTGACCGCCTTGTCGGACATCGCTGGCGGGCTGGTGCCGGCGATTGAAGCGGCGACCAGCGTCCTGAACGTGCGCGGCCGGGTGATCCCGGTGACGCTGGACGATGTGCACCTGTGTGCGGAACTCGAAGACGGCACCGCGATCCGTGGGGAGAGTCGCATCGACGTGCGGGTGATCCGCCCCGCGGTGCCGATCGCGCGGGTCTTCCTGGACCCGGCCGGGCGAGCCAACCCGGCGGCGCTGGAAGCGATCGCCGCGGCCGACCTGATCGTGGTCGGGCCGGGCGACCTCTACACCAGTATCATCCCCAACCTGCTGATCGACGGGGTCGCGGAGGCGATCAACGGCGCTCCTGGCCCGCTGGCCTACGTGTGCAACATCATGACCAAGCGCGGCGAGACCGACGGCTACGTGGCGTCGGGTTTCGCCGCCCGGATCGCGGAATACCTGTATCGCGAACGGCTGGACTACGTGCTGGTCAACGACGGGCCGATCCCGGACCCGATCCTGGCGCGCTACGCCGCCGAGGACGCCGTGCCGGTCGGCATCGATGACCGCCTGGGCGAGGTCGCCGATCACGTCGTCGCCGCCGATCTGGTTTCGAGGGGCGACTACGCCCGTCACGACAGCGAGCGCCTGGCGCGGTGCCTGGTGGCGATCCCGGCGGCGCTGCCGCCGGCCTGATCCGGCCGCTACCCGTACCCCAGCCGCTCGAGGAAATCACGACCGAAACGATTCACGGCGTCCTGGGCCGGACGGCCCTGCTGGTGCCAGCGGCCGATCGACCGCGAGGGCTGCACCAGGTTGCCGATGTCGGCGGCCAGGTCCGGCGAGACCTCCATGAATTGGAGTAGCCGGCGCAGCCCGGGGCCCGGCTCGGTGCACAGGTCGCCGTAGTCCACCCGCAGGTAGCGATCGCCCATTTCGCGCTCGCCGTAGTCGGCGGCCAGGCGGTTCGCGACGCCCCAGACGATGATCGAGAGGGAGGCCAGGCGGGTTTCTTCGGACATGTAGGCGGCGGGCATCTGGTCGGGACCGCGCCGCGCGAAGATGAACTCGCCGAAGGCGGCGGCATCGTTCTGGTTGCGGCTGAAGGCCATATCGCGGCCGTCGCGGATCATGTGGACGAAACGCGCGTCGGGGAACAGCCGGTCGATTACCGGCAGGCACAGGACCGACTGCGGCAGCTTCCAGCCCCACCTGGCGTCGTCCGGCAGGAAGCGGCGATGCCGCTGCACCGCCGCGCTCAGTTCGTCCGTGGCCGTTGCCAGTTCGGCGGCGGTCAACGGTTCGTCGCCGGCGGCGATCAGGCGCTCGCGCCAGCGCCAGGCGAAATCGATGAACTCCTCGGAGTCGAAGCCGTCGTTCATCCACATGTCGCCCTTGAAATCGGCAAAGGGCCGGAATTCGCCCATGAAGTATCCAGCGGCCTGGGCGATGGCGACGAGCAGGCGGGTGCCGGAGCCACCGGTGCCCCCGATGACGAGCGGTCGCGCGGACAAATCTTGATTTGTTTCGATCCTGTTGCTCACCCGGCCATGATCCCACCCGCTCCGTCGCAACTCAACTCGGGCGCCGCTCCCGGGAATCTGGCCGGGCACGCTTCACCGACTGCCTCGATATGCCGAATCTCAAAGCAGGCAGGAACACCACCCGGCGCATCCGCGGAAGGCAGGGCTCGTTATGGCGAAGAAGATCTCGCGCGCGAAACGGCGCAATCGACCGACGGCCCGGCCGGCTAAGGCCGGCCCGGTCGCCCTCGCCGCCGAACGCGGGAAGTCTCCCGCCATCACCCTCTGCCTCATCACCAAAGACGAAGAGCAATTCATCGAAGGCTGTCTCCAGAGCGTCAAGGGCCTCTGCCGCCAGATGGTTGTCGTCGACACCGGCTCCACCGACCGCACGCCCGAGATCGCCGCCGCCGCCGGCGCCGAGGTCCACCACTTCCCCTGGAACGGCAGCTTCGCCGACGCCCGCAACGAATCGCTGAAGCACGCCACCGGCGACTGGATCCTGATCCTGGACGCGGACGGCGAACTCGACCCGGCGGCCCAGGATGTCATCCGTGACCTGGTGCGGGAGCACTCTTATCCGACGACTTTCAGCGGCAGGTCGATCAACTACCAGGGCGACGGCTCGGAAGTGACGGAGTCGATGTTCCGGATGCTCTTCCCGAACCACCAGGGCATCCGCTATGTGGGCGGCGTCCACGAGCAGGTCGCGGCGGCGGACGCCGGCGTGGACCTCGAAAACCTGGTCGCCGACATCCATATGCATCACTACGGCCACCTCAGCGAAGTCATCAAGGAAAAGCACAAGGTCGAGCGCAACGCCACCCTCACCGTCCAGGCCCTCAAAGACAAACCCGACGACTTCCTGACCCGCTTCCACGCCGGCGCCCACTTCGTCGACGAAGCCAACTGGGAACGCGCCCAGGAAGAGTATCTCTGGTGCCTGATGCGACTGCGCGACGACACGGCGCCGGTGAGCCCGAAGAACATCTGGTTTGCGCTGGTGCTTTCCAGCCTGGCCAGCGTCTACGCCAAGTCGGCCCGATACCAGGACGGCATCGGCTGCGCCCGGGAGGCGCTGGAGTACGATCCCGCCGATGTCCAGGCCCGGTACTGGCTGGGCTATTCGCTGGCCCACGCCGACAACCGCGAAGAGGCGGCCACGGTGCTGCGGGAACTCATCTACGACGATTCGGCGCCGGCCACGTCGCCGCTCTTCACGAACAAGGCGATGCAGACCTGGATGGCCCGGCGGGAACTCGGCGAAAACGAGATCAACCGCGGCAATTACGCCGAGGCCTGGTCGGAACTTGAACTCGCCGTCCAGGAGAGCCCCAGGGCCCAGGGGTGCTGGATTCTTCTCAGCATCGCCGCCTGCGCCCTCGGCAACTTCGAGGTCGGGCTGGAGATGTTCGGCGTGGCTTGCACGATCGCGGACCCGCCGGAAAGCATCCTGCAGGCCTACCGCGCGCTGCGCAACGAAGCCCCGCGCCCCGAAGCCGTCGAGTTGATGGTCCGCGAAGCCATGGCCGCCTGGCCCGAGAACGTGGTCCTCAAGCACATGCTGGCTGACCTGCTCGACGCGCGCTCGGTCGTGGCCGAAGCGGGGCTGGAAGGCTCAGCCGATGCAGACCTGGCGCCCCGCATCGAGCGTCTCGCCACGATCTGGCCGCACTGGGATGAGCTCCGCGCGCTGTCGGCCACCGTCCCGGCCTGATCGGCGCTGCGCCCGCCGGGCGCACCGGCCGGCGATGCCGCCGGGTTAGCGCGGTGTGATGCGCACGGTCGCCATCACGACAGCGCCCCGCTCTTCCAGTTCGGCGAACAGCTGCCCGAAGGTGTCCAGGCGTTCCGCCTCGGTGGTCCCGGTCAGCATCCCCACCATCTCCGGGTCGGCGGCCAGCTCGCGGACGGTGCGGGTGCCGTCGCAGCGCCGGAGCAAATCGACCTGCATCGATTCCAGGGAAATCCCGCGGCGGAAGTAGAACCCCTCGGCCTCGGTGAGATCGAAGGCAATGCCGGCGGCGCCGCGAATCTCCTGCACCTTGCCCCAGTTGTAGCGTAGGGAGAGCAGCGGCCGCCGGTCGAGGTGATCCACGGACTCGGTGTCCCGCCGGCGGCGGGTATTGCCCGGGCCGCCGACGAAGACGGTGTGGGTGCGCAAGCGCCCGTTGAGCAACTCGGCCACCTGCGCGCCCTCGCGCGCCGGCAGCGCCTGGACGGCATCCCGCAAGGGCCCCTCCTGTACGTAGTTGCCCGGATCGTAGGTGGTGTCGTCATGGAAGCGGATCAGGTCCAGCCCGGCACTCTCGACGAATTCGTACAGCTCCGGCACGGTGTAGGCGCGATCGCGCGGGTTCAGCAGCAGGTCGGCCAGGGCGGCTTCACCCGGATTCTGGGCGTCGGCCCACTCCTCGGGCTGGAAGGGATGCTGCTCGCCGAGCACGGCAAGGACCGCGCGCAGGGTGGCCAGCTGCTCTTCCAGATCCGCCCCGACGGTCAGCGCCCGAACCAATTCCTGGATCATGTACACGGGCGCGCGGCCGTATTGCGCGTACAACATCAGCATCATCCCGCCGTCCTCGGCCAGCCCGCCGGCCAGAGCCCGCAGGCCCTGCTCGCGCCGCTCGAGGTGGTGCAGGACGCCGGTGCAGCTGATGAAATCGAATTCCTTGCCCAGTTCGCCCACCGACTCGAGGGTCATTTCGACAAACTCGATGCGGTCGCCGACGCCGGCGGCGGCGGCGAGTTCCCGGCCCTGCCGCAGGGCCCCGGGGCTGACATCGATGGCGGTGATTTCGATCTCGGCATTGGCCAGGGCCGCGGAGACGCTGGTCTGCCCGGTGCCGCAGCCGGCGTCGAGCATCTTCAGCCCCTGCAAGTCTTCGCGCCAGGGCCACAGGATGTGCCGGATGTAGCCGAGCTCGGCGCCGAGCATCACCTCGACGACCTCCTCGTCGGCGAGCGGCGGATAGGGGAAGCGGGTGTAAAAGTCGCGGACCACGCCGGTGATCGAGTTGTCGGCCGGCTCGCCCGTTTGCGGAGCGGTCAAGCGGTGGCTCCGGGCAGATGTGCGGGGCCGCCGCCGGTGAGGCCGATTTCGCGGCCCGTCGAGCCGCGAAGTCCGGTCTGCTCGGCTCGCGCCGGCGGCGCCGAAGCCATATTCCGGCGCGGCGCTTTAGTTGGCCCGCGGGTCTGCCGATAATCCAGAACAAGGGACCGGAGTGTGGTGTGGAGAGTGAAATGCCGCTTCGGCGGTGTGCCGCCCACACCCGCACCGATTCCCCGGGATAAATGCCTGCAGGAGGTACGCATAGGAGAATCCTAGCAGCGCGTCGCGACCACGCCTCGTTTCGGTCGCAGGGTTGCTCCAACCCTTAACGACACCTGGGAAAGGATTCCCAAGGACGGGAGCAGTTTTAGTTCCTTTACTTAACGGCATAGGAGGCCTTTAGTAATGGGTATTCGTATTAACACCAATATTGATGCGTTGAACGCTCAGCGCAACCTTGGTATGACCGGCTCTTCGTTTTCGCGAGCCGTCAGTCGCCTTTCGTCCGGTCTTCGGATCACGAAAGCCGCCGACGACGCCGCCGGTCTGAGTATTAGTCAAAAACTGAGCTCTCAGACCAGAGGTCTGCGCCAGGCAGTCCGGAATTCACAGGACGGCATTTCTCTCATCCAGACCGCTGAAGGTGCGATGGGTGAGATTCACTCCGTTCTCCAGCGTATGCGGGAACTGTCCGTGCAAGCGGCCAACACCGCGACCCTGAGTGACTCCGACGCCGCGGCGATCCGACTTGAGATCGTCCAGCTTCGTAGTGAGATCGACCGAATCGGTGACAACACCGAATTCAACGGCAAGGTGCTGCTCGACGGCACCGCCGGGGTCACGGTCGACACCTCCGGCGCCATCGCCGATGGTAAAGCTCTTGGTACGTTGACGGCCGTCTACACCGACATCGAAGTCGGTGGGGCCGACGCCAGCGCCCGGTACACCATGACCGGCGCCGGCAGCCGCGTAACCATGTCCGGTACCGTAGGTGGCACGATCGTGTCCCAGGGTATTACAACAACCGCGCTGACGAACTCCAGCCAGACGTTCAACTTTACGTCTTTCGGGGTTTCTTTCCGCGCTCTGGGTACCGGTACCGCCGCGTTGGTTTCGACCAACATCAACGGTGACAACCTGCTGACCAGCGCCAACGCCGCGTTGACGCTGCACGTAGGTGCGAACGAGACTCAGACCATAGGTTTGTCGTTGAACTCGATCAAGACCGACACCATCGGTAAAACGATTGGCGGCAACGCCAACATTGGTGACATCGTCGACGCCACCACCACGGGTGCGCTGATGAAGACCAACGCCGATGACTTCGTCGATATGATCGATGACGCCATTCAGGACATCTCGGACGAACGAGCGACTCTCGGTGCGATTCAGAACCGCCTTGATCACACGATCAACAACCTTCAGATCGCCGCCGAGAACATGAAGGCTTCCGAATCTCGTATTACGGACGCCGACATCGCTCTCGAGACGGTCGGGTTCATTCGTGCGCAGATCCTTCAGCAGGCTGGTACTGCAGTTCTGGCTCAGGCGAACCAGAGCCCGCAGACCGTGCTGGCCCTGCTTCGTTAGTAATAGGTTCTGGTTCATCGTGAAAGCTATGGCACTTGTGTGGTCAGCGCCTTCGCGACTTGATCCAAGACCAACCACTTTCGGAGGGTTAGCAAATGTCTGAAGAGGGAGGAGTCCGAACGATCGGGGTACCCCCTCAGGGTGTTTCGAATCTCCGTCCCGGAGGCTCGAAACCGTCGCAACCCCCTGGGAAATCCCAGGTTGTTCAGGACCCAAAATCTGTTGCATCGGACGATCAAAATGGTTCCGCCCAGCCGGCAGCCGGCGGCCCCACCCGGGCCAACGCTTCCTTCTCGGTGGACGACGCGACCAAGCTCGTCACCATTAAGATCGTGGACTCGGAAACCGGGGAAGTCATAAGGCAAATCCCGCCGCGCGATTACATCGAGCTGGCGGCCGCCAACGGCAACCCTAAAGGAACCTTGTTCGACTCCCGATCATAGGTATATGAGCAGTGCGGGCGCCCGCGGAAAACCGCGGAACATGCGGTGCGGGCGCCCACACTCACTCATTCGACAAATTGACTTCACGGCAGGGAAGCAGAAGCCAACATGAGTTCATTCCAAATGGGAGGCCTGGTTTCAGGCCTCGACACAGCCAGCATCATCGACCAGCTCCTTGAGATCCGCTCTCGTCCCATCGTCGGCTACAACGCCGAGAAGGTCGACATCACCCAGCAGGCCGACGTGGTCGCCGAGATCGGCAAGCGCATCGCCAATCTCCAATCCAGCATCAGCCAGCTCAAGCTCGCCGGCAGCATCAACCAGAAGTCCTATGGCACCAGCCAGGCGGCCGGTTCGACCGGCCTCATTTCGGTAACCGCCAACTCCGACGCCGCCAGCGGCGTCTTCGACATTCTCGTCAAGCAACTGGCGACCTCAACCTCGACCACCAGTACCGCCAAACTCGGGAACACCGTTACCGCCACCGCCGACCTCACCGGCAACACCTACGACGACGCCTCCGCCGCCACGACCGGCACCGGCCTGTCCGCCTCCGTCACCGAGGGCACCTACACCGTCGGTATCGACGGCACGCTCACCGAGTTCACCATCACCGCCGGCGACACCCTCAACGACGTAATCACCGATTTGGACGGCACCTTTGGCGCGGGCTTCGCCACCCTGTCCTCCAACAAACTGGTTTTCGACATCAGCATCCCCACCGGGACCGATATGAACATCGGCACCGCCGGCGACACCAGCAACTTCCTCGACATCATGGGGCTCACCGACGCCATCCGCGATCCCGCCGCCGCCGCCACCGTTACTGGCTCCAATAGTGTCGGCAATGGAACCAGCAGCGACGCCACCGTCATCATCAATGACATCGTCATCAACATCGCCGACGCCGACCAGGGCGCCTCATCGGACAACGCCGACAAGGTCGCCGCGTATATCAACATTCACACCGACGACACCGGAGTCATCGCCACGGTCACCGGCGGCGATTTCATCACGCTCACCCACGAAGACGGCGGGTCGGGTAACGATATCGTTGTCTCCTACGCCGACTCCTACACCGGGCTCGATGTCGGCACCACCTCCGGCACCGACGCCGATACCATCCAGAGCATCCGTGGCCTCGGCAACGTGCAGACTGCGGCGATCCTCGAGGACGCCCGCCTGGCCGTCGCGCTGAGCTCGGCCACCGGCGGATTTGACATCAACGGGGTCAGCTTCACCTACGACGACGATATCGACTCGATCAACGACATCATCAGCCGCATCAACGCCTCTACGGCCGGCGTCGTGGCCTCGTACGATTCGGTCGAAGACAAACTTACCCTCCGCAACGAATCCACCGGCTCCGAATCAATTCAGCTCTCCGACACCTCCGGCAACTTCCTGACTGCCACCGGCGTGCTGGCCGCCACCCAGACCATCGGCGACAACGCCGTCTACACCATTGACACCGTCTCCGGCGGCGCCGCCCTCACGAGCGCCTCGAACATCGTCAGCGGCATCATCCCCGGCCTCACCATCGAACTCAAACAGGTCGACACCACCAATCCGATCACCGTTACCATCTCCCAGGACGCCGGCGGCACCGTTGCCATCGCCGACGCCTTCGTCGCCCAATTCAACGAAACCGTCACCTACATCGAAGGTTCCCTTCGCTACGATGCCGACGAGGGCATGGTGGGAGTCCTCCAGGGGGACGGCACGATTAACGCCGTCCTGAGCAACCTGCGTTCCATAGCCCTCGGCGCCGGCGCTAGCCTCACCGGCCAGTACCAGTCGCTCGGCGAAGTCGGCTTCCACTTCAAGGCCGTCGACAGCGACAGCCTCCTCCTCGAACTCGACTCCAGCGAACTCATCGACGCTCTCAACGACAGCCCCAGTTCGGTCGCCGACGTGTTCGCCGGCCTCGAAACCGCCGCCGTCCTCACCGCCACCGCCAACAACGTTTCCACCATCTCCGGCACCCCCGACAGCGACATGCGCGCCGGCACCTACACGTTCACGATCGACACCGCCGCCTCCCCCAATCTCACCGTCGTCTTCGACCCCGATAACGGTGACGCCGACACCCCCGTCACCTA
>CAYYTN010000092.1:5340-9173 GCA_964474495.1 uncultured Chloroflexota bacterium | reverse complement strand
GATCTGCGCGATCTCGTCGCGTCCCTTGATCTGCTTCGCCTGCCCCTGCAGGTTCTCGACCAGCGCGTCCACACCCTTCTGGATGCCACGCTTGATGGACATCGGGTTGGCGCCGGCGGCCACGTTCTTCAGGCCTTCCTTCAGAATCGTCTGCGCCAGCACGGTGGCGGTGGTGGTGCCGTCGCCGGCCACGTCGTTGGTCTTGCTGGCGGCTTCCTTGATGAGCTGCGCGCCCATGTTGGAGAACGGCTCTTCCAGCTCGATTTCCTTGGCAACCGTCACGCCATCGTGGGTAACCGTCGGCCCCCCGAATTTCTTGCCCAGGGCGACGTTGCGACCCTTCGGGCCCAACGTCGTCCGGACCGCGTTGGTCACGATGTCGATGCCTTCGATCAGGCGCGCTCTTGCTTCCGCGTCCAGTGCTACTTGCTTGGCCATCTAGATTCCTTCCGCCCTCTTCTCTACGAAAATGGGTCGCAAATTCTGTTCCGTGGGAGCCGGCTTCCGCCGGCCTCCCCTCCATGCCGCCCTCTACCGCGGACGGCAAAAATGGCGTGTCCTCGATAACGAAAAAGCCGCCCCGCGGACCGGTCTCCCGGTCAGGAAGCGCTTTGTACTTGGCTCGCTATTGTAACAAGCACCACGACCCGGTGTTAAGTGTTTCCTACAATTGGCCCATGGCCCTCAAACTTTCCGCCGAGCATCTCCGCCAGATGGACGCCCACTGCCGCGCCCATGTGCCGGAGGAAGCCTGCGGCATCCTGGCCGGTCGCGACGAGACGGTGGTCAGCGTCCACCCGGCCGAGAACGTCCTGCACAGCCCGGTCGCCTACGAGGTCAACCCCCGGGACCAGATACGCATTTTCAACGAGATCTACGACCAGGACCTGGACGACATCGCCTACTTCCATTCGCACCCGTTCTCCGAGCCGTTCCCCTCGCCCACCGATGTCCGCCAGGTGCATATCGGCCGGATCCGCCTGGTGATCCTGTCGCTGCGCGGACCGGACCCGGAGGCACGCTCGTTCCTGGTCGGCGAAGGCGAGATCGAGGAAGAGGCGATCGAGGTCATCGACGGCTGAGGGGGAGGGCCGCACCGATTTCGGGGACCGACCTTCTTGCGTGGCCCGACCTGCGTGCAGGTTGGGATCTGCCGAGCGGCGGCTGCGCTAGCGTCCACCGCTAGAAAGCGAGCAGGCGGAGCCTGCTGATTGGGCAGTACAATCCACTACCTGTTAGTACTGAAGGACCGCGAGGTCGTGATCCCCGGCGCTGATCGATTGCGCGGCGGATATTGAAACGAATCATGCAAACAGAAAGAAGAGTCAGCGAAGCTGTGGCCACCAACCCTGAGCTACTGGCCAAGTACGAAAACCTGCTGAACAGCCTGCGCGAGATGGGCAGCGCCGTCGTCGCCTATTCCGGCGGCGTCGACAGCACTTTCCTGGCCCACGCCGCCCACACCGCCCTCGGCGAGCGCGCCATCGCCGTCACCGCCGAGTCCCCCAGCTACTCCGACAAGGACCGCCAGGACGGCCTGCGTTTCGCCACCCAGATCGGCATCCGGCACACCTTCGTCAAGACCACCGAGGTCGAAAACGAGGACTACGCCGTCAACGACGCCAACCGCTGCTACTTCTGCAAGGAAGAGCTTTTCACCCAGATCGGCGCGTTCCAGAAGGAGCATCCCGAGTACGAGCACGTCACCTACGGGCCGGTCACCGACGACCTCGGCGACTACCGTCCTGGGATGAAGGCGGCCATGCTCGCCGGGGCCCGCGCGCCGCTGGTCGAAGCCGACCTCAGCAAGGCCGAAGTCCGGGTGCTCTCGCTGCATTTCGAGCTTGAGTCCTGGGACAAGCCGGCGGCGCCGTGCCTGTCGTCGCGGATCGCCTACGGCGAGTACATCACCCCGGCAAAGCTGTCCCAGGTCGAGCAGGCCGAGGCGTTTGTCCGGGCCGAGGGGTTCACCGAGTTCCGGGTGCGGCACCACGACGACGTGGCCCGCCTGGAGCTACGGACCGAGGACTTCGAGAAATTCTTCGCCGACGGCCGCCGCGAGCGGATCATCGAGAACCTGAAGTCCACCGGCTACACGTACGTCACCCTCGACGCCGGCGGCTTCCGCTCCGGCTCCATGAACGACATCCTCGAGGCCCTGCCACTCATCCAGGGGTAGCTCGGATCGCATCGTTAGCCGGATATTCGCGCGATCCAGCCGCTACCTCTGCGCGAAACGCTGTGGGAGCCGATGTTCTGGGAAGAAATCTGAAGTCTTTGACGCCATCTCTGCCAATTGCGTGGACAGATAATTCCCCCATTTCTGGTTGAGATCTGATGTCGTTTCTGCTCCGACCGCCGACGCAAACGAATCAGCGAGAACAGGATCTTTCTCGAGTCGTTGCGAGAACGTGTTGAATTCGCGAATTGGCGAAAAAGTCCATAGGGCGACCATTTGGCGGGCGTCAGGATCGATACTGAACCTAGCGACCATTGCGGCGAACAAGAACGCCCCGACCGCCGACTGAAAATGAGGAATCCCGACGAACAGGTCGGCAATCGGACTTTCGGTGACGTCATAGATGGATCGAGCCGCAGAGTCCGAATAGCCCAGCGTCGCTTCCGGGTGGAAGAACTTTGTGTGTGTGGGGACGGCCTTGACACCTTGTTCCAGATACCCGTCCAACCTGAGTGGCCTGGTAAGCAGAGCTTCAACCAGATTCCACTCATTCCGATCGACAGCCAACGCGCCCCATATTGCCCAGGTTCGGTAGGCGATCAATCCAGGCTGTTGTCCGGTGATCTGCTGCGGAAATCCGGGGGTGATCTCGAAACTGTAGGCAGTCTCGATCGCTTCGAGCATTTGCAGGAATGGGTCGTCGAGGCTGTCATCGATGATCCGAAGACCCAGTGCCTCTATAGGTTGCCACGGCTGGAGAAAGCCGGACTGCCAATTGGAGGCGATCGCGTCTCGATCTTCACTAGTCAATTGTCGGCTGTAGAACTCCTTCGTCTCTCGAATGCCATTCGCGGCCAGCTGCCCCCATATTCCCTCACACGAACGAAGAACGCTGCGAACCGTCCGTCGTACGTAGCCAACGGTGAGTTCTTCCAGAGTCGCTTCTGACCGGGAAGGCGGCTCCGACGGAATGCCCCGAATCACCGCCGCCAACCGTTCGCCAAGCTCTTCCAATCCAACTTCACTATCGTCGTATATGACGTATTCGAACGGTCGCAGATCGACCGGTATGTCGTCGATGTCCTGCGCGACCAGAACGACATTCTGCTTTTCGGTATGACTGATTCCGAGCTCGTAGAACACGTTTGCGTTGCGTTTTGAGAGATCGGCGACTATCACCTCGGCCTCCCCAATACCCCGGAGGATCTTCTCGAGCACCGCTCTCGGCTCGTACACGTCATCCGCCCGAACCGCCTCCAATCCCCCGGCTTCGATTCCAGCACGCAGCGCCAATTCGACCCTCTCTGAAAATGATTCGGAAAATGGCATGAGGATGAACGCTGACTGGCGTCTGGGAACCGGGGTCTGAAAGAAGGAGCGAGCATTTATGGAGCGAGGTCCGTCGTTGATCACGCGCTAGTCAACCTGCTCAATCGCGATGAGTTGGCTCAGCATCTTCTCTTCATCGTCGCTCCACAACCCGTCAATCTTGATCGTGTAGCTGTTCTCCACCGAGCGGGCGTTGTCAGCTGCGGCGACGACGGCCATCTTGTAGGTTCCCTTGGGCACCAAGTGTCCCAGTGCGAATGACTTTGCCATCAGATCGAAACTAATAACGGCGTCGGTCTGATTTGCAGAGTCGTGCTTGGTGGCC
>CAYYTN010000092.1:4984-5329 GCA_964474495.1 uncultured Chloroflexota bacterium | reverse complement strand
GGAGATTCGATAGCGGTCTTTCGGATTAACTACGTGAAAGAGTCCGCAATGCTTCGGTACTCCGGGGCCGATTCGAGGGAAAAAGATCTGGTTGCCCATATGCGCCCAAAGTAGATTCATTGGGATGAAGGTCTCAACTTCTTCCCACTGTCCGTCAAGGCGAAGTCGACTCAGTGATTTTGCATATACCTCGACGTTCCTTGCCGCGCGGTTGCCTTTGTTGACGACCTGAAGGCGGCAGTAGTACGCGTCGGTTAGCAGCGGATTCCCTTGAGCATCCGGAGCTCGCATCGGCACTTTGTGGCAATCCGGCGGGGCCATCCGAACGTTCGTGCTCAGCCTGGG
>CAYYTN010000092.1:2041-4971 GCA_964474495.1 uncultured Chloroflexota bacterium | reverse complement strand
CCCGGCACGAAATGTCTCCCCGAAAACAGCGACAGCTGCTACGAGGAGCGTTCCGATGGCAACGATCCAAGTGGGGGCCAGTAGAGATTCTTCGCCCATCGCCTGCAATTCCCTTCCGACCCTTATTGAAGGGTCCCCATCGGTCCGCCCTCATCGGGATCCGAGCAATCCTCCGTCGGGTCGTATCTGCGGAAGCATCCTTTGTATTTGATTTTGACAGGAGTAGGGCTACTTAGTCGAGTTTAGGGCTAGTGCGAGGTCAAACAATGGTGCGCTGCAAAGGTTGAAGGGTTCCCTACTCGACAGCGACGGCATCCCCAACGGCGACGGTGCCTTCTTCGACGACGCGGGCGTACCAGCCGCGGCGGCCGACGAGGGTCTTGATGAACTCGGCGCGCTTTTCTTCGCCGATGTAGGGGAGTTGCCCCAGGATCTTGCAGGGCATGTCGTTCTCGGCGACCTCGGCCAGGACGTCGCCGAGACGCAGGCGGACGCCCACGTCGAAGTCGGCGTTGACCATGCCCTCGGTGGTCACGTTCTCGCCCAGGTCGCCGGGTTTGACCGGCCAGCCCTCGTCGTTTAGCGCCCGCATGGTTTCGACCGGGAATATCAGCAGAGCGCGATCCGGGTTGTCGTTGTCGCTCTCGTGGCGGTGGCGGTTGTAGTCACCCTCCATGCCGTCGGCGGTCACCCGGGCCGAGTCGACCGGCAGCTTGGGCAGGCGCAGCCCGCCGGCTTCCTTGCTCTTTACGTGTAGTCCGATCACCTTCGCCATTGGTCCCTCCGGGACTTCTATCCTCATTGCCGCTGGATCTCCCGGGCGCCGTCGCCGCTCCCTGAGTCCAGCCCCTCGGTCGAAGTTACCACGCGGGCGTCCGCTACCGGCTACCCACCTATCTGCGGCGTCGACGGGGTAGCCGGCTAGCGGGGTCGCCGTTCATCCGGCTCGGCTCAACGCGCCGGCGAATCGCCCGCGCTGGTGAACTTGGCCCGCCCATCGCCTTTCCCGCAGCCCGCACTCCCCGGAGCCCCGGCCTTCCATTCGCGGTATTCTGGCGCCGACGCAGAGTTCGCCGGCGAACCGAGGATTCCATGACCGACTCCGCCCCGCTCACCGCCACGATCCTGGGCGCCGGCGGTATCGGCTCCAAGTTCGGCGGAAGGCTCGCCGCCGCCGGCGCCGATGTCTGGCTGATCGCCCGCAACCCCCACCACGCCGCCGCGGCGCGCAACCACGGACTCACGATCGTTAAGGGCGAAACCGAGCAGACCGTCCCGATCCGCGCCAGCACCGATCCCTTCGAACCGGCCCCGGCCGAGTTCGTGTTCGTCACGGTAAAGACCTACGACACCGAGGCCGCCGTCCGCCGGCTGGCCCCCTATCTCCACGAGGAAGCCCTGGCGATCACGCTGCAGAACGGCCTCGGCAGCATCGAAACGATGGCCGCTCATTTCGGGGAGGCCCGCTGCGTGCTGGGGGTGACGTTTGAGGGGGCTACGCTGCTGGAGCCGGGCCGGGTGGACGACATGGGTTCCGGCACCACCTACCTGGCGGCCGGCGACGCCACCCGCGAGCGCCTGCAACGCCTCGCCGATCTGCTCACCGCCGGCGGCATCAACACCGAGGTCCGCGAGCAGCGCGAGGTCGAGGGCCTGCTGTGGGGCAAGCTGGCGATGGCGTCGGGCATCAACCCGATCGCCACCGTCCTGCGGGTCCCCAACGGCGCGCTGTCCGAGTTCGAGGAGGCCCGCGAGCTTTCGCGCCAGGCCATCGCCGAGACGGTCGCCGTCGCCGAGGCCCGGGGGATCGAGCTGGCCTTCGATCCGCAAGAGCGCTTCGAGCAGACGACCCGCGCGACCAGCGAGATGAGTTCCGGCACGCTGCTGGACGCCATGCGTGGGCGGCGCACCGAGATCGACGCCATCTCCGGGGCGATCGCCGACGAAGGCGACCGGCTGGGCGTCCCGACTCCCTTGCACCGGATGCTATGGCGCGTAATCAAAGCCATCGAAGCCACGGCCGAGCGCCGCGTCCACGAATAGCGGTCTCCGACCGCCTTCTTTCCATTACCTGAGAGCGCCGCATGGAACCTGAGCCCAGCACTACAATCCACATCGAAATCGGCACCGCCGAAGCGCCGGTGCTGGTCCGTTGGAACACCAACACCTATTGGACCGAGCCCTTCTCGAAGTGGGGCCGCGACGATTCCTACGCGCTGTTCACCGACGCGGGGGTGGTGCTGTTCGATCCCCGCGAGCCGGCCCCCGACAAGCGCGACGAACTTGAATCGCTCTGGGGCGGTAAGCCCATCGCGAGCCTGCTAACCAACGCCTGGCACGAGCGCGATTGCTACGGGTTCCGCGAACGCTACGGCGCCCCGGTGTGGTCGGCGGCCGCCGGCGAAGCCGAGCACGAAGGCCGGCCCGATCATCTCTTCGTTGAGTCCGACGAACTCCCTGGCGGCGTTGCGGCCGTGGTCCTTGCCGACTGGTTCGCCGGCGACACGTTCTACTTCTGGTCCGCCCCGAGTGGCGAGCGCCTGGCGTTCGTCGGCGACGCCATCTCCGCGCAGCAGCACGACGGCGGGACCGAATTCCATCTGCAGCTCTCCGGCCACCCGACGCCGGAGAGCTTCCACGCCGCCTTTCGGCGGGTCGCCGATCTCCCCATGGACCGAATCTGCCTGGCCCACGGCGGCGTGCTGGCCGGCGATCCCGGCCGGCAACTGCGCCATACCCTGCAGAACGACCGGGTCCTGCGCACCGACTGGCCGGCGACGATCCTCCCCCCGCCGGGCCGCACGCCGCCGGACTGGTTCTTCGAGTCAGGCACCGACGCCTAGTTCGCGCCTCCGCTACCATCACCGCGCCTCCCCCCAACTGAAATGAGCCGCCCCGTGCGCATCGAACGAATCGAGACCCTCGCCTAC
>CAYYTN010000092.1:0-2031 GCA_964474495.1 uncultured Chloroflexota bacterium | reverse complement strand
GCAGCCCTTCGGCTTCTCGCAGTGGTGGTTCACGAAGCGCAGCGCGCTGCTGGTGCGGGTGGTCGCCGACGACGGCACCGAGGGCTGGGGCGAGGTCTTCGCGCACATCGAGCCGACGGTCTACGGGGCGGTCATCGGCAAGGCGTTGGCGCCGGTCTACATGGGCGCCGACCCGCTGGACGCCGGCGTCCTCTGGGACCGCGCTTACAACCGCAGCCGGCCCTACGGGCAGAAGGGCATGATCATCAACGCGCTCAGCGGGATCGACATCGCGCTCTGGGACCTGAACGGCAAGATCCTCGGTCAGCCGGTCTCGCGATTGCTGGGCGGGCGGCGGCGCGAGCGGATTGAGTCCTACGCGACCGGGCTGTATCGCACCGAGACCGACGATCTGCCCGGCGCGCTGGCGGCCGAGGCGCGCGGCTACGCCGAGCAGGGTTTCACCGCCATGAAGCTCAAGATCGGCTACGGCTTCGACATCGATATGGAGAACCTGCGCGCCGTCCGCGCCGCCATCGGCCCGGAGATCCGGCTGGCGCTGGACGCCAACCACGGTTACGACGTGCCGGACGCCATCCGCCTGGGCCGGGCGGCGGCCGAGTACGACATCCTCTGGTACGAGGAGCCGGTGGTCGCCGAGGACAAGGCCGGCTACGCGGAAGTCCGTGCCCGGCAACCGATTCCGGTGGCCGGCGGCGAGGAGGAGTTCACCCGCTACGGCTTTCGCGACCTGTTCGAGGCCCGCGGCGTCGACCTGGCCCAGCCGGACCTGGGCGGCATGGGTGGCCTTTCGGAGGCGCGGATCGTGGCCACGATGGCCAGCGCCTTCGGCGTCCGTTGCCAGCCGCACGTCTGGGGGACCCCGGTGGCGCTGGCGGCGTCGCTGCATTTCCTGTCCTGGCTGCCCGACGTCCCGGGCTCGGCCACGCCCACGCAGCCGATGTTGGAGTACGACCGCAGCCCGCACCCGATCCGCGACAGTGTGGCGGTCGCGCCGGAGAAGTCGCTGCCGTGGATCGATGTTCCGGAGGGGCCCGGACTCGGGGTCGAGTTGCGGCTCGACGACGCCGAGCAGTATCTCGTCGACCACACGGTCATCACCGCCGCCGACGTCGCCGCGGCGGCTTCGACCCGCGAGTAGCCGGCCACGCCGGACTTTCCGCTGTCCTCGCCCGATTGGCCCGCTATGCCGGGCGCCATTCTCCGGAGTGAAACGGAGTAGAGAGAGCGGTCGGAGACCGCCGTTGACGCTACCCCGGGGCGGCGGTACCCTCTCCGGCACCCGACGAGGGATCGCTCTGGCCGGCGGCTGACCGGGAGCGGTTTTTTGTTTCCCGGTGCCGCATCGCAAACCGCTACCAGGAGCCCCCTTTGACCGTCCGCCGGCAGATCGAGCAACTCCTCGCCGCCGCCCTAGCCGCCGCCCAGGCCGACGACCGCCTGCCGGCCATCGACACCGACGACCTCGGCGTGGAGCGCTCGCGGGTCAATGAAGCCGACTTCTCCAGCACGCTGCCGATGCGCCTGGCAAGGGCGGTCGGCGCGGCACCGCGCGACATCGCCGCGACCATCGTCGAGTCCATCCCACCCTCGCCGATGCTGGCCGAGGTTTCGGTGGCCGGTCCCGGGTTCATCAACTTCTTGCTGGCCGACGCCTGGCTGGCCGACCGGGTCGCGACGATCCTGGAAGACGGGGCCGCCTTCGGTCGTTCGGATGCTGGGGCGAAACGGCGCGTCCAGGTGGAGTTCGTCAGCGTCAACCCGACCGGCCCGCTGACCGTCGGCCACGGCCGCGGGGCGGTGCTCGGCGATGTCCTGGCCCGCATCCTCGGGGCGACCGGCCGCGAAGTGCAGCGCGAGTACTACGTGAACGACTCCGGCAACCAGGTGCGCCTGCTGGGCGCGTCGATCTATTCCTACTATGCCGCCGAATTCGATGTCGAAGTGGCCTTCCCGGCCGGCGGCTACCTGGGCGACTACGTCGTCGACTGGGCCCGCGAAATCGCTGCCGACGAGGGCCGTCGCTTCCTG
>CAYYTN010000091.1:1776-9189 GCA_964474495.1 uncultured Chloroflexota bacterium | reverse complement strand
GACGGAGCCCGGCAGCAACCCCGGCCCCGGTGGGTTCCGGCGGCGGTGGTGGCGGCGGCGGCGGCGGTGGTGGCGGTGGCAGTGGCGGCGGCTCCGGTGGCGGCACGGGCGGCGGCTCCAGCGGCAATGCTCCCCGCACATATACGATCAGCAACCTCAGCATCTGGGATCCGCACACCGGCGACCTGCTCCACGGATTCGGCGGAGTTCTGGGCGAAATACGCAGCGTCGCCTTCAGCCCCGACGGCTCCCTGCTTGCCGCCGGCGACGAAGACGGCATCATTCGAGTCTGGGAAGTGGCTACGCTCGGGCTGTGACCGCCGTAGTAGCCCGCCGGGTGGAGCTTCGCCAACGATAGAGAGGTCGCAAATGTCCGCAATGAAGATCGGCATCCTCAGCCCCGGCGAGATGGGCGGCGCCGTCGGCCGTGAACTCACCCGCAACGGACTCGACATCTATACCTGCCTCCAGGGGCGCAGCCCGCGCACCCGGCAAACCGCGCGGGACAGCGGATTCCTGGACCTGCCCGACCTCACCGCCCTGGCCGGCGAATGCGATCTCATCCTCTCCATCCTGGTCCCCGCCGCGGCCGCCGGCGCCGCCAAAGCCGTCGCCGCCGCCATCCAATCGTCCGGCCACCAAACCGCCTTCGCCGACTGCAATGCCGTCTCGCCGCAGACCTCCCGGGGCATGGCCGAAACCATCGAGCGCGCCGGCGGCGCCTTCATTGACGCCGGTATCGTCGGCGGGCCACCGCGCCCCGACTACGCCCCCACCTTCTACGCCAGCGGACCGTCCGCCGGCGTCCTCGCCAATCTCGACGGCCGCGGCATCCGCGTGGTCGACCTGGCCGGCGAACCCGGGCACGCTTCCGCCGTCAAGATGACCTACGCCGCCCTCACCAAGGGCACCGCCGCCCTCCGCACCGCCCTGCTCGTGGCCGCCCAACGCCTCGGCGTCTACGACACCCTTTGCGTCGAACTCGAAGCCAGCCAGCCGGACGCCTTCCGCCAGATGCAGAACTCAATCCGCCGTCTCCCGACCGTCGCCCACCGTTGGATCGGCGAGATGGAAGAGATCGCCGCCACCTTCGAGGCGGTCGGCGTCACCCCCGACTTCCATCGCGGCGCCGCCGACGTCTTCCGCCTGGTCCACGCCGCTGGCCTCGTTCCCGACGAGGATTCCGCCGAAATCGATCTCGCCGATGCCATCGCCGCGCTCGCCGTGCTCGACTCGTAGGCGGTCCCTACCTTCCGGTCATCCGGGTGCTCGAACCACCCCCCGGCGCCTCGCTATCATGGAATCCATGAGTTCCACCAACCCGAACGTTCCCGTCCCCGCCATCCTCTGGCGCCCTGCCCCCGAAGCTCGCGAGCGCACCCACTTGGGGCAATTCTGGGACCTCGCCCAACAGCGGTCCGGGCAAGACTTCCCCGACTACGCCGCCCTGCACCGCTGGTCCATCGACGACCGCGAGGCCTTCTGGAGCCTCTACGCCGAATTCGCCGGCATCGACTTCACCACCCCGGCGGACCGCACCCGGGGACCCGACCGCATGCCCGGCACCCGGTGGTTCCCCGGCGCCCGCCTCAACTACGCCGCCAACCTCCTGGGACGGCGCGACGATCGCCCCGCCATCATCGCTCGCGACGAATCCGGCGCCACCCGCGCCCTCACCTACGCCGATCTGTACGACCGGGTTTCCGTTTGCGCCACCGCGCTGCGCGAGTCGGGCGTCGTTGCCGGCGACCGCGTCGCCGCCTTCATGGCCAACGTCCCCGAGACCGTCATCGCCTTCCTCGCCACCGCGTCCATCGGCGCCATCTGGAGTTCCTGCTCGCCCGACTTCGCCGCCGCCGCCGCCGCCGACCGCCTCGGGCAGATCGAGCCGAAAGTTCTCTTCGCCAACGACCGCTACCTCTACGGCGGCAAGGAATTCGACTGCCGTCCCACCATCCGCACGCTACTTGCGGCCATGCCCACCGTCGAGACCGCCGTCCTTGTCCCCTACAAGCCAGCCGCCGGCTCCGGCCCCGAGCCCGGCTGGGTCCCCTGGAACGACTTCACCGACCGCCAACCCACCGAAATCGACTTTGCCTGGCTTCCCTTCGATCACCCCCTCTACATCCTTTACTCCTCCGGCACCACCGGCCCGCCCAAGTGCATGGTCCACGGCGCCGGCGGCAGCCTCATCCAGCACCGCAAAGAGCACCAGCTGCACACCGACCTTCACCAGGACGACGTCCTGCTTTACATAACTACCTGCGGCTGGATGATGTGGAACTGGCTCGTCTCGGCCCTGGCCGGCGGAACCACCATCGTCCTCTACGACGGCAGTCCCGGCCACCCCGACCTTGAGGTCCTGTGGCGCATGGCCTCCGAACTCGGCGTCACCGTCTTCGGTACCAGCGCCCCCTTCATCGAAGCCGGCCTGCGCGCCGGCCTCTCGCCCCGCAACAGCACCGACCTCTCCCGCCTGCGCGCCGTCCTCTCCACCGGCGCTCCGCTGTCCCCGGCCGGGTTCCGTTGGACCCACGAACACCTCGGCCCGCAGGTCCAGATGGCCTCCATCTCGGGCGGCACCGACATCGTCTCTTGCTTCGTCCTCGGCAATCCGTTGCTGCCGGTCTACGAAGGCGAGATCCAGTGCGTCGGACTCGGCATCGACGTCGTCGCTCTGGACGAGGACGGGCGCGAGGTCATTGGCGAGAAGGGCGAACTCGTCTGCCGCCGGCCGTTCCCGGCGATGCCGGTCGCCTTCTGGAACGATCCCGACGGCAGCAACTACCGCGACGCCTATTTCACCGATTATCCGGGAATGTGGCGCCATGGCGACTTCGTCGAGATCACCGAGCGCGGCACCGTCATCATCTACGGGCGCAGCGACGCCACCCTCAAACCCAGCGGCGTGCGCATCGGCACCGCCGAAATCTACCGCCCGCTCCAGGCCTTCTCGTGGATCGACGGCGCCGTCGCCACCGCCCTCCCCGGGGACCGTGGCGACGAAATCGTGTTGTTCGTGCAGCTATCGCCGGATGAGGATCTGACCGATGCGCGGATTGACGACATCAGGGCCACGATTCGGCGCGAGGCCTCGCCGCGGCACGTCCCGCGACGGGTTTTGTCGGTGTCCGACATTCCCCGCACCCGCAACGGAAAAGTCGCCGAAACCGCCGTCGCCCGGATGCTGCGCGGCGATCCCGCCGACAACCGCGCTGCCCTGGCGAACCCCGAATGCCTCGACGAATTCATCGCCGCCCGCGGGACCCTCCTGAAAGCGCAAGCCTAAGTGGCCTCCGACCCCGTAGTCATCCTCGCCAAACGCACCGCCATCGGCCGCCTCCTCGGCGGCCTGAGCGACCTCTCCGCCGTCGATCTCGGCGCGCAGCTCGCCCGCCAGACCCTGGCCGTCGCCGGCATCGACACCGGCGATATCCAGCAGACCATCCTCGGCTGCGTCCTGCAGGCCGGCCAGGGCATGAACGTCGCCCGCCAGGTCGCCATCGCCGCCGGCATCCCTGAATCGCGGCCGGCGTTCACCGTCAACCAGGTCTGCGGCAGCGGACTCAAGAGCGTTGAACTGGCCGCACAGCAGATACGCCTCGGCGAGGCCCACCTTGTCCTTGCCGGCGGCGTCGAAAGCATGAGCCGCGCGCCCTTCCTCCTCCAGGGCTGGCGCGGCGGGCAGCACTCCGAAAGCACTCTTCTGGACAGCCTCTACCGCGACGGCCTCCTCGACAGCTTCGAGGGCATCCACATGGGCATCACTGCCGAGCGCCTGGCCGCCGAGTTCGCCATCAGCCGGGACGCCCAGGACCGGTTCGCCGCCGAAAGCCACGCCCGCTACTGGACCGCTCGCGAATCCCTCGCCGACGAAATCCTGCCCATCGACACCGCCGCCGGACCCTTCTCCGAAGACGAACACCCCCGGCGCACCTCGCCCGAGAAGCTCGCCAACCTCGCCCCCGCCTTCCAGCCCGACGGCAGCGTCACCGCCGGTAACTCCTCCGGCCTCAACGACGGCGCCGCCATCGTCCTCGTCGCCGACCGTGACTGGGCCGACGCCAACTCCCTCTCCTACGATTTCGTTCTCCGTGGCTTCATCAACCTCGGACTCGACCCGGGGCGTATGGGACTCGGCCCCGTCGGCGCCATCGGCGGGCTCTGGGAGCGCAGTAGCGTCACCGACGCCGACATCGACCTCTACGAAATCAACGAAGCCTTCGCCGCCCAGACCCTGGCCGTGCTGAAGTCGCTCGATCTCTCCACCGACAGGGTCAACGTCAACGGCGGCGCCATCGCCCTCGGCCACCCGCTCGGCGCCAGCGGCGCGCGCATCCTCGTCACCCTGCTCCACGAACTGAAACGCCGCAACGCCCGCCGCGGCATCGCCTCGCTCTGCATCGGCGGCGGCATGGGCATCGCGGCCCTCGTCGAAGCCACCTGACCCGAGCGCCCTCAATCTCCAGCGCACAGGCCACCAACCGGATTTCGCCGCCGCCCCGCCCCACCGATACACTCCCAACGGGGGAATCACCGCGTTTCGCGACCGGCCAGCCATCAGGGGCAAGATCAGGGTTTGAACAGCGAGAACCGACGGCTGCGCGAATCCGATCGCGGCAAGCGTCCCTGGAAGCGCTGGGGCCCCTACCTCGGCGAGCGCCAGTGGAGCACCGTCCGCGAGGACTACAGCCCCGACGGCAGCGCCTGGGAACACTTCCCTTTCGATGACGCCGGCCGCCGCGCCTACCGCTGGGGCGAAGACGGCCTCCTCGGCATCAGCGATGACCGGCAGTTGCTCTGCTTCGCCACCTCCCTGTGGAACGGCCACGACCGGATTCTGAAGAGCCGCCTCTTCGGCCTCACCGGCAACCAGGGCAACCACGCCGAAGACGTCAAAGAGCTGTACTACTACCTCGATTCCACCCCCACCCACTCCTACATGAAGGGTCTCTATAAGTACCCCCAGGCCCAGTTCCCCTACGACGAACTGGTCCGCGTCAACGGCGAGCGCGGCCGCGATCAGCCCGAATACGAGCTCGCCGACACCGGCGTCTTCGAGCAGGATCGCTACTTCGATGTCTACGTCGAATACGCCAAGTCCGCCCCCGAAGACATCCTGATTCGGATCAGCGCCCACAATCGCGGACCGGCCCCGACTCCACTTGACATAATCCCGCGCCTCTGGTTTCGCAACACCTGGTCCTGGTCGGCCGGCTCCGAGCGCCCGCGCCTGAGCCAGATCGCCCCCGGCCGGATCGAAGCCCGCCACCCCGATCTGGGCCGCTACGAACTGCGCTGTTCCGGCTCGCCCGAGTTGCTTTTCCATGACAACGAGACCAATCAGCAGGCGCTCTACGGCGACGGCCCGGGCGCCCACCGCAAAGACGCCATCGACCGGTTCGTCGTCGGTGGCCAGGCCGATGCCCCGAGCCCCGAACCGGCCGGCACCGCCGTCGCCGTCCGCTATCAATTCCAGATCCCTGCCGGCGCGTCCGTCAGCGTCGAACTGCGCCTCGCCCGCCGCCAGCGCCGCGACGCCCTAATCGATCACGCTCAGATAGTCGACACTCGCCGCCTTGAGGCCGACGACTTCTACGCCGAGTTTCAGGACGGCATCGCCGATCCCGAAGCGCGCCGCGTGCAGCGCCAGGCCATGGCCGGCATGCTCTGGTCCAAACAGTTCTACTACTTCGACATCGCCGAGTGGCTCCAGGGCGACCCGGCGCAGCCCGCCCCGCCCCCCTCTCGCCGGCGCGGCCGCAACCGCGACTGGGAGCACCTCAACAACGCCGACATCATCTCCATGCCCGACAAGTGGGAGTACCCCTGGTACGCCGCCTGGGACCTCGCCTTCCACTGCCTGCCCCTCGCGATGGTCGACGCCGAATTCGCCAAGCAGCAACTGATCCTGCTCACCCGCGAGTGGTACATGCACCCCAACGGCCAGCTCCCCGCCTACGAATGGGCCTTCGGCGACGTCAACCCGCCCGTGCACGCCTGGGCCACCTGGCGCGTCTTCGAGATAGATCGCGACCAGTCCGGCGGACCCGGCGACATCGCCTTCCTCGAGCGCGTCTTCCATAAGCTCCTCCTCAACTTCACCTGGTGGGTCAACCGCAAAGACACCAACGGCAACAACCTCTTCCAGGGCGGCTTCCTCGGCCTCGACAACATCGGCGTCTTCGACCGGGGCGCTGAGATGCCGATGGGCGGTCACATCGAGCAGGCTGACGGCACCAGCTGGATGGCCATGTACAGCCTCAACCTCATGCGCATCGCCCTCGAGCTGGCCCGCCACAATCCCGTCTACCAGGACGTCGCCACCAAGTTCTTCGAACACTTCCTCTACATCGCCGCCGCCATGGCCAACGTCGGCGGCCGCGGCATCGACCTCTGGGATGAAGAAGACGAGTTCTTCTACGACGTCCTTCACTCCGAGCAGGACGCCGCCGACAACTCCGGCGCCACCGTCATGAAGGTCCGTTCCATGGTCGGGCTCATTCCGCTTTTCGCCGTCGAAACCCTCGAGCCCGAACTGCTCGACAGCCTCCCCGATTTCAAGCGGCGCATGGATTGGTTCCTGGACAACCGCCCCGATCTCGCCGGTCTCGTCTCCCGGTGGCATGAGCCCGGCGTCGGCGAGCGCAAGCTGCTTTCCCTGCTACGCGGGCACCGCATGAACCGCTTGCTCGCGCGCATGCTCGACGATGCCGAGTTCCTTTCCGACTACGGCGTCCGCAGCCTCTCCCGCCACCACCTCAAGCATCCCTACACCCTGGAGCTCGGCGGCCATGCCAGCACCCTCGCCTACGAGCCCGCCGAGTCGCGCAGCCGCATCTTCGGCGGCAACTCCAACTGGCGCGGCCCCGTCTGGTTCCCGCTGAACCTGCTGATCGTCGAATCGCTGCGCAAGTTCCACCACTACTACGGCGATGAATTCAAAGTCGAGTTCCCGACCGGATCGGGGCGCCGCGTCACCCTCGAGCAGGTAGCGGACGAAGTCGCCCGCCGCCTCGCCGGGCTGTTCCTGCCCGACGCCGCCGGCCGGCGTCCTTTCCGGGGCGTCGATCCGCAGGCTCAGTCCGACCCCCATTTCCGCGACCACCTGCTGTTCCACGAGTACTTCGACGGCGACACCGGCAAAGGCCTCGGCGCCTCGCACCAGACCGGCTGGACCGGCGCCATCGCCACTCTGCTGCATCCACGCCACCGCGCCTGACCACACGAGGACGGCGCCGGCTGACCTTCCCGGGACGGTCGAGGCCGCATCCTGGCAAACGCCTGCGACCACCGGGTGCGTCCTGTCGGATACTCGTCGGGAAGGGCGGCTGCCCGGCGGCGCCGCGAAACCGGTAGGGAGGTCTACTTGCGCCATCTGAACGAAGACAACATCACCACGGCCGTAGTCTC
>CAYYTN010000091.1:0-1766 GCA_964474495.1 uncultured Chloroflexota bacterium | reverse complement strand
ACAACACTCGCGACCCGCGCCTCCGCGAGATCCTCGGCAGCCTGATCCGCTGCCTGCACGAGTTCGTGCGTCAGATCGGGGATGCCACCACGCCAAAACGGCAGGAATTCGTCCTCGCTTCCGGCTTCCTGGGCGTGTCATCGCTGGTGGACATTCTCAGCACTGGCGATGATTCCGGGGCGACCGAAGCAAGCGTTCTGGGGCCCTTCTACGTCCCCAACGCACCGCTGCGCGCCGTTGGCGCCGATCTCGCGGCGGACAATCCGGGCGAGCCGGTGCTGGTTTCCGGGAGCGTCACAGACACCAGGGGCGCGCCTATCCCCGGAGCGCTGATGGAGATCTGGTCCAACGCCGCCAACGGACTCTATTCCAACGTCGATCCGAATCAGGCCGACGACAATCTGCGCTGCCGGATGCCGGTGGCCGCGGACGGATCCTACTGGTTCAAGACCATCACACCGACCGGCTACAAGGTCCCCGACGACGGGCCGGTCGGCGACCTGATTCGAGCGTCCGGCCGGCACGCCTGGCGACCCGCCCATATTCACTTCATGATCTCGGCGCCCGGCCACGAGACGTTGGTCACCGAGCTCTTCGTCGCCGACGACCCCTACATCGATCAGGATGCCGTGTTCGGAGTCCGCGAGTCACTGGCGGTGGACTTCATGGTCAACCACTCCGCCGCCGACGCCGTCGAATACGGCCTTGAGGCGCCGTTCAGCATGGTCGAATACGACTTCGTCCTGCGACCACGCGAGGATTCTCCGCCTGCCTAGCTAGGGCTCCAGCCGTCGGACCGCTACGGCAGCTCGAATCCCCGCGAAACATCATCCAGGATCAGCACCCAGTCGTAGCCCTCGCCCTTCTTCGGCGGGGCGAACCAGCGATTGGCCTGCCGGGGAAACTCGCCGATGACCTCGCTCACTCCGCTGCGCGGGTCAAACCACGCCGCCCGGATGCTTTCCCCGGAAAGTCGTTCCATATCGACGCTGACCGGGAATCCGTGCGAGCTGTACACAAACCCGTACCCGCCGTCCGCGCCGCGGGTCGCCAACACGTGGCCGGCATCGGCCTCGCGGTCGACCTGGGCGATCAGGCCCTGGTCCGGAATCCGCTCCGTAAATGGCCGCGATTCGATCAACCGCCGCAGGAACGTCATCATGTGCGATCCCGGCAGCTGCAGCGCGATCTTCCACGGCGTCCGCGCCCCGAAGGTCGGCTCCTCGCCGCCCGGGTCCCAGAACATAAACACGTCGTTGCAGCCGTAGGCGTGCCCGAAGGCCCCGGCGAACACCGGCCAGTAGGCCTGCTTGCGCACCTGCCAGGCATCCGCCCGGGGGTAGCCGTCGCGCAGGAACTGCGGCATCTCCTCGTACATCGGTTCGCCGTCGACGATCGGTTTCGGCGGGTCCAGCGCATAGTCGCCGGCGATCGTCTCGTGGTTCGGGTAGTCCAACAGGTGCCCCGACTGGATCATGTTGAAATCCAGCCAGTCGGCGCCGTGAAACGCGTCCGACGAACCCAGCGGCGGGGTGGGATGGAAGGTCCGCAGGCCGCGTCCGCCGTCGCCTTCGGCGATCCCCTTCGCTTGCTCAGCGAACACCTCCCCGCTGCGCCCCGCCTTCTGGTCGCCGCCGGTGATCCAGATCATTGGCTTGTCCGCGTAGCGCTCGCCCAGGAATCGGCCGTACTGCCGCGCGTTGCTCATGTCCACCAGCGGCGCTTCCAGGAAATACTCACCCCCCGGGTTCCCCCCCGTCACGATG
>CAYYTN010000090.1:5728-9361 GCA_964474495.1 uncultured Chloroflexota bacterium | reverse complement strand
CCGGGGCGGGGTGGGGGGCGCCGGACATGACCGCACGGGCACCCGGGGCCAGACCCACCGGATGGCCGGCGGCGCCGGCCGCCCGGCACAGCTCCGCCCAGGCCCAGGCCGGGTCCGCGCCGGCGTCGGGGAGGTGCTCCCGCAAGACCGCGCGCGGGAGCAGGGCCAGCAGCGGGGTGGCGGCAGCCAGGGGGTGGAAGTCGATGTCGAGAAAGGCGTTGCGGGTGGTGCGCAGGAGACTGGCGACGGTGACCGGATCGCCGCCGGCGAAGACCAGCCCGGCGTCCAGCACCGCGCCAACGCCGGAGTGGATGATCCCCCCCAGCACCGCGTCATCGCCGGCGACCGGCTCGGCGGCCAGCAACGCCGGCAGCCAGCCCGGCGCCGGCACGACCCGCGGATCGACGATGACCAGCCGCTCCGCGGCCGCCTGTTCCGCCGCCCCGCGGAGCAGCCCGGCGAGCGGGAAACCGGGATCGCCGGTCAACACGCCGACCGCGCCTTCGATCGAGCCGAGGAATTGCGCGAACTCCGCCGACCCGGAGGCATCGGCGACGATCAACTCAAAGCCGGGTTCCGGGTCGGTGTTGTCGGCCAGCGCGACGATGCAGGCCTGGGCGGCGCTGCACATCTATGTATCGGCAGGCGGGGCGAGGGCGGCCAGTTGCTCGCGGGCGGCCTGGCGGCCGGCCTCATCCAGCAGCGGGATATCGATGATCCGGCGCAGCAGTTCCCGGGCACGCTCGGAATCTCCAAGATGCAGGCACAGGCCGACCAGGTTGAACGCGGCGTCGGCGAAGAAGGGCTCGAGCGCGACGGCGCGCTCCAGACTTTCGAGCGCCGCCGGAAGGTCGCCCAGTTCGGCGGCGCCGGCGGCGATATTGGCCAGAATGTAACCGTCGTCCGGCACCACTTCGAGCGCCGACTCGAAATGGGCCAGGGCGATGTCGAATTTCCCGTCGAACATGGCGGCTTCGGCTGCGTACTGGTGCAGGCGGTAGCGGTGCAGGTCCAGCAGGCGCCGGTTGCGGTCGGGGCCCGGCGGATGGTCGCGAAACGCCGCCGCGTGCTCCATGCGGAAGCGGCTGTAGATGGTCGGGAAGCAGCAGGCGTAGAGGTCGTCGGCCTCCAGGCCCGTGGCGGAGACTTTGCGCAGCGCGGCGATCTGCTGCTCGATCCATTCGCGGTGGGCCGGCCAGTCGGTGATTTCCTGGGAAAAGTGCCGCACCGCGACCAGGTTGGCCCGGGCGATGACCATGGACGGGCGCTGGGCGAGGGCCGCTTCGAGGGATTCGGTAGCGTCGTTGAAGCGGCGTTCGCTGGCGGCGGCGACCGCGATGTCGTTGAGAATGCGGGGATGGTCGCCGCCGGCGGCGATGCGGTTGGCCGTGTCGGAGTCGCGGTTGAGGGTGAAGTAGTGGGTGAGAATGCCGGCTTCGTCGCTGCCCCCGTCGGCCAGGCGGCGGGCGCGGCGCTCGCGAAAATCTTCGGGGATCGCGTGGATGTGCTCTTCCAGCAGGCGCCGGGCCGGGATGTCCACCGCAAAATCCCGGCGAACCTTGCGCTGCCCGGCGTCGGCGATGCGTTGCCGTTCGTCCTCGTGGGCCAGATAGTGGCGGACAAGATCGCGGGCGTGGTCGATATCGTCGAAGAAGACGATGTCCTCCCCGTCGGTGAAGAGCCCGGCCGACGGGTCGTCGGGATCGGTGGGGCGGGCGGCAATGACCAGGCAGCCGGCCTGCATGGCTTCGATGACGCGCATGTTGATCTGGCGGCTCTGGCCGTCGTGGATGACGATCTTGGATTCATTGAGACGGTCGCTGTACTCGTGGTAGAAGGCGCCCTGCCCGATGCTGATTTCGTAGCCCTCGTGACGAAGTTCGAGAAAAGCCTCCACCACCCGGTTACGGCGGCGCTGTACGACCGGCTCCAGGTTGCCCCAAAAGCTCACGTCCACCGGGCGCGGTCCGGCGCCACGCTCGATGAAGTCGTAGCAGGCGACGAAATACCAGAGGGCAACGTGATCGAAGCCCCGCCCGGCATATAACCGTTCGGTGCTGCTGAAGGCCGTCAGGACCCGGTCGAACAGCGGCAGGATGCGCTCGTGGATGTCGGCGTGAATCCAGTCCTCGCCCATGAGATAGAGCGTCGGGATGGCAACATCCGGCAGACCGCGCGGCAGGAACGCCGTGCCGGCCTCCAGGGCGACAATCGCGGTGGGTGGGGTGGGGCAGGCGGCGATGATGTCGTCGATTGGGGCGTCCGGCTCGCAGACCACGTCGAGTTGGAAGACCGGATCGAGCTGCAGGAGCGCCTTGTCCTGCGGATGGCCGTACCCTTCGACGCCGGCCAGGTAGGCGGTGGCGCCGTTGGCGCGCAGGCCCTGCCATATCGATCGCAGCACCGCCGAATGCGGGTAGCTGGCCAGCATCAGGACCACGTCGTCGGCGGCGGATTGGGCGCCTGCGTCGGTGACCGAGCCGTGACTCAATTGAACTCCCGTGGAGGCGGGCGGCGTGGCCGAGCCGCCGGGCCGAATTCCGGCTCACGCGCACTATCTTGCCACGTAGACCTAGAATCTAGCGACGGATTGGGCGGCGGCGCGCGGTACAGCGACGGATTGCAGAAAGCTGAGGATCGTACGAAACAGGGTGGGTACTGGGACGAGCGGGCCGGATCCGAGACCGCCGACGCCGAGTTGAGTCTGCCGGACCAGAATCAGCGGCGGCTGGAGATCGAGTCTTTGCGTCCGCTGCTTAATCCGGCCGACCGCGTACTCGACGTGGGCTGCGCGAACGGGGTAATGACCAACGAACTGGCTGCCGGCGTGGGCTGGATTGTGGGGGTCGATCTGACCGAGGGGATGCTGCGACGGGCGCAAGAAGGACCGGCTGTGTTCGCGGGCGCGGACGTACGGAAGATACCCTTCCCGACCGGCACGTTTGATGTGGTCGTCAGCACTCGCTGCCTGATAAACCTGCCCGACTGGGAACAGCAGCTGGCCGGGCTGGAGGAAACGCTGCGGGTGGTCCGGGCCGGCGGGCGATTGATCCTGCTGGAGGGCCTGGCGGAGGGACGGCGCGGACTGGACGAACTGCGCGAAAGGGTGGGACTGGAGCCCATGCCGGCCGTCGCCTACAACCGCGATCTGCCCGACGGGCCGCTGCTGCGATTCCTGGAGCAGCGCGGGCAAATCGAGCAGCTACGTAAGTTCGGCGTGTACGACCTGCTCTCGCGGGTGGCGCATCCGTTGATGGTGGCCCCGGACGGCCCGCGCTACGACGCACCGATCAATGCGGTGGCGGCGGACCTGGCGCTGAAGCTGGAGGGGTTTGACGAAATCAGCCGGCTGGGGCTGATCGTCCTACGCAAGGCCGCGAACTAGCCGACCGGGTCCAGATCGTCGGGCGGCCACACGCCCTCGCGATCGAGGCGCTCGCCCAGTTCCGCCACCGTTCCGATGACCCGCGCCGGGTTGCCGGCGACCACCATGCCCGCCGGGACATTGCGGGTCACCACCGCGCCCGCGCCGACCAGCGCCCCTGCGCCGATTTCGACTCCGGGCAACAGCACCGCCCGGGCGCCGACCTGCGCTCCGGCGCGCACCACCGGCCCGCGCAGGTCGGCGGCGGC
>CAYYTN010000090.1:0-5718 GCA_964474495.1 uncultured Chloroflexota bacterium | reverse complement strand
GTTGGCGAACACCGCCCCCGGCCCGACAAAGACATCGTCTTCCAGCACCGAGAACTGGGCGATGTACACATTTGAATGCACCCGCACCCGGTCGCCGACCGTGCAGCCATAGTCGATCGACGAATTGCTCCAGATCGAGAACTCCGCGCCGATCCGATTCTCTTCGCGGATCACCACGTTGTGCCCGGTCTCCAATCCCGCGCCGATGGTCGAGCCGGCATAGATCACCGTGCCCGAGCGCAGCGCGCGGATATCGGCTAGCCGGGTGGGAGCGGCATCGCGGAGTCGGCCGGAAGCCGCGTCCAGCAGGACGCCGGGTTGTGCTTCCGGGATAGTATTCTGGTGGCTCAAAGGATCAGCCGAATCGAGCAGAAGTGGCCCGGGACAGGATATCGGAAACGCAAGGCCGGCTTCGCGGGCGGGATCGTCCGCGCGGCGACGCCGCCATCATTGGGCGGAGCGCCGGATGACCCGTTCGGTGCCCTTCCTGGACTTGAACGCGCAGCACGCTCCCATACGGGACGAACTCGACGCCGCCCTGGACCGCGTGGTGTCGGCGTCGAACTTCGTCCTGGGCGAAGATGTCGACCGCTTCGAGGAAGAGTTCGCCGAGTTCTGCGGGGTGGATTACTGCGTCGGGCTGGCCTCGGGGACCGACGCCCTCGCGCTCATCCTGGACACCCTCGGCATCGGACCGGGCGACGAGGTGATAACCGTCGCCAACACCTTCATCGCCACCGCCCTGGGGATCACCCGCGCCGGCGCGACCCCGGTCCTCTGCGACATCGACCCGGCCAGCCGCAACATCGACCCGGCACAGGTCGAGGCGGCCATCACCGACCGCACCCGCGCCATCCTGCCCGTCCACCTCTACGGGTACCCCGCCGACATGGACGAACTGGCCGCGATCGCGAAACGGCACGACCTGTACCTGGTCGAGGATGCCTGCCAGGCCCACGGCAGTGAGTACCGGGGCCGCAAGGCCGGCGCGCTGAGCGACGCCGCCGCCTTCAGCTTCTACCCGGGCAAGAACCTCGGCGCGTTCGGCGACGCCGGCGCCGTGGTCACCGGCTCCGCCGATATCGCCGCGAAGCTGCGGGTGCTGCGGCACGTCGGCCAGGACGGCAAGTACAACCACGTCGCAAAGGGCTACAACAGCCGCCTCGACAACCTCCAGGCCGCGGTGCTGCGGGTGAAGTTGCCCCACGTTGCGGAGTGGAACGCCGGCCGCCGGCGGGTCGCCGCCATCTACGACCGCGGACTCGCCGGAGCCGGCCTCGGGATGCCGCCCACCGGCGACGATCGGACCGGCTCGCAGCACCTCTACGTCGTGGAGATCGAAGCGCGCGACGCCGTCCAGGTGGCGCTGGCCGAGCGCGGCATCGGCACCTCGATCCACTACCCGATACCGATTCACCGGCAGCCGGCCTACGCCGACCTGGACCTGCCGGCCGGTTCATTCCCGCACTCCGAGGCCAGCGCCGCCCGGGTGCTCTCGCTGCCGATGTTCGCCGAAATGGCCGACGCCGATGCCGAATATGTGGTGGCAAGCCTGCTGGCCGTGGCCGGTGGAGGGAGCGACTGATGGCAGGGACGGTTCTGGTGACCGGCGGGGCCGGGTTCATCGGCAGCAACCTGGTCGCACACCTGCTGGCCGGCGGCTACACGGTGCGGGTGGTCGACGACCTGACCGTCGGCAGCCGCGTAAACCTGATCGCGGTCGAAAACGCCCACAACCTGACCGTCGTCACCGCCGACATCCGCAACGCCGCCGACATGCTGGCGGCCACCCGCGACATCGACACGATCTACCACCTGGCCGTGCAGTGCCTGCGCGTGTCGCTGAGCGAGCCCGAATTCGTACATGACGTAAACGCCACCGGGACGCTACGGATGCTGGAGGCGGCCCGCAGAAACGGCGTCGACCGCTTCGTCTACGTGTCCTCCTCGGAGGTCTACGGGACCGCCGTGACCACGCCCATGCAGGAGGATCACCCCCTGGCCCCGACCACCGTCTATGGCGCCAGCAAGCTGGCCGGGGAGCTGTATGCGCTGGCCTATCACCGCACCTACGGCATTAACGTCACCGTCATCCGGCCCTTCAACAACTATGGCTACAACGAGCACGCCGAGGGTGCGCACGGCGAGGTGATCCCGCGCTTCGTCGCCCGGGCGCTGAACGACCAGTCGCTGCAGGTCTTCGGCGACGGATCGGCCACCCGCGACTTCATCTTCGTGACCGACACGGCGCGAGGCATGGAGCTGGTCGGCGCCCGCGACGACCTGTCCGGCGAGACCTTGAACCTGGCCTACGGACGGGAAACGAGCATCGCTGAAATGGCGCGGATGGTAATCGCGGCCACCGGGAGCCGGTCGGAAATCGAGCACCTGGAGGCCCGCCCAGCCGACGTTATGCGGCACTACGCCGCGAACGCGAAGATCGAGAAGCTGGTCGGATTCAAGCCGGAGGTCGGGCTCGAAGACGGACTGGCGCGCTACGTGAAGTGGATCCGCGAACGGACTGCCGATACCGGCGAACTGCTGGCCGGCTACGAGGCCCGGAACTGGTGAGCGCCGGCCAGGAAATGATCCCGCTGGCCAAGCCGCTCACCGGCCCCGAAGAGGAGCAGGCGGCCGCCGCGGTGATCGCCAGTGGCTGGCTGACCCAGGGACCGAAGACCGCCGAGTTCGAGGAATTGATTGCCGGCTACCTCGGCGTCCCGGAGGCGGTGGCCACCGACAACTGCACCACCGCCCTGCAACTGGCCCTGGAGTCCATGGGATTGGAGCCCGGCGACGAGGTCGTCGTCCCCTCGCTGTCGTTTATCGCCACCGCCAACTCGGTCGCCCACGCCGGCGGGGTGCCGGTGTTCGCCGATGTCGCACCGGGCACCCTAAATGTGGACGCCACGACGATGGCCGCCGCGATCACCGCCAGGACCCGGGTGCTGATGCCCGTCCACCAGGTCGGGCTGGCCGCCGACATCGAGGCGATCGCCGCCCTGGCCGAATCGCGCGGGCTCGGACTCCTGGAGGACGCCGCCTGCGCGCTCGGCGCCCGGGACCACCGCGGCCGCGGCGTGCCGCTCGCCGGCACCGCCTGCCTGAGCTTTCACCCCCGGTGAGGGCGGCATGATCGTCACCCGCGATGCGGAACTCGCGCAGCGCGCCCGCGAGGTCCGCTCGCACGGCATGTCCTTGTCCGACCTGGACCGCCACCGGCAGGGCGGCCTGGTCGAGGCCGGCTACCGCTACGTCGGCCACAACTTCCGCATGAGCGACATCAACGCCGCCGTCGGCATCGCCCAGTTCGCCCGCCTCGAGCACATCCTGGAACGGCGCGCGGCAATCGCCGCCCACTACGACGCCACCTTCGCGGAGATCCCCGGAGTGGAGCCGCCGGCCGTGCCGCCGAGCTACCGCCACAGCTACCAGTCATACGTGGTCACCATCACCGACGGGTCAGCGCGCGACCGCGACGCCGTGCGGGAATACCTGCTGGAGGCCGGTGTCGCGACCCGGGTCGGGGTGATGGCCGCGCACCTGGAGCCGGTCTACCGGGAGGCCGTCCGTGGGCCGCTGCCCGAGACCGAGCGGATGACCGCGACCTCGATGGTGATCCCGCTCTTCCCGCAGATGGACGATGGGCAGATCGAACGGGTCGTGGCGGCGATCGAGCGGGCGGTCAGCGGACGGAGCTGAACTCCGCCACCGTCGGCGCACCCGTCTGCCGCAGGCTTGACTGCACCTTCTCCAGCGCCTCGACCACGCGCACGCCCGTGCCGGCGTCGCTGACCGGCGTATCCCCGGTCCGCACGCAGTGGACAAAGTCGGCGATCTCGGTGGCCAGCGGCTCGGTGTTCTCCAGCAGCGGCATGAAGGTGTCGCCGTAGCGGTAGCTCATGTGGAACTCGCCCAGCGAGGTGGACGGCTGCGCGACTTCGAGCCGGCGATCGACCACCCGAATCTTGTCGATCGGCTGGGTGTCGTCAAAGACAATCATTTTGCGGGTGCCGATGATCGTCAGGTCGCGGACCTTGAGCGGGTAAATCCAGCTCGCCCGGACCTCGACCGTCGGCCCGCCGTCATATTCCAGGTAGGCGTTCACCGTATCTTCGACGCCCGGGACCATGTGGCTGCTGCCCGCCGCGACCACCCGCTTCGGGTGGCCGGGATCGACCAGGTTCTGCACGATCGAAAAGTCGTGGGGCATCAGGTCCCAGACGACGTTCAGGTCCTTCTGGAACAGTCCCAGGCTCAGTCGCGAGGAGCTGACGTGGACGATCTCGCCGATCTCGCCGAGGTCGATGAGTTGGCGGATCTTGCGGATCGCCGGGGAGTACAGGAAGGTGTGGCCGACCATCAGGGTCAGGCCCGAGCGGTAAGCGGCGGCGGCGAGTTCGAGCGCGTCGCTGAGCGCCGTGGCCAACGGCTTCTCCACGAAGAGGTGCTTGCCGGCCGCGATCGCCGCCCGGCCAAGCGCCGCGTGTGAGGGCGGCGGGGTGGCGATCAAGACCGCGTCAACCGCCGGGTCCGACAAGATCTCGTCATAGCTCTGCGTGGTCGCCACTCTCGGGTGGAGTTGCCGCACGCGGTCCAGTTCGGCCGGGTCCAGGTCGCACACATAGAGCAACTCGGCGTCGGCGTGACTCTGGACATTGCGGGCCAGGTTGGGCCCCCAGTAGCCGAATCCCACCAGCGCGCAGCCGACTTTTCCATTTGTCACGACGGCGAGGTCCCTTCGATGCCCAAACTCCTCATGGTTCGATTATCGGAACGCCGGGCCGGTGCTGAAGTGCCGCCGGAGGGCCGGAGCACACGAATGAACGCGGTCAAGATGGCCGGCGCGCGGACCGAATATTGAATCACGACGACGGCCGCGCGGTCGGTGTCGGGCAGGCAAGGCATATAAGAGGAAGTCAGCATGAGCCGGAACGGCGCGGCGGGACGGACGATTCTGGGGGTGCAGATCGGTCACGATGCTTCGGCGGCGGTGGTGCGGGGCGGGCGCATCGTTGCGGCCGCGGCCGAGGAGCGCTTCTCGCGAATCAAGTTTCACCACGGGGTCCCGAAGCGAGCGAGCGAAGCCTGCCTGAATCTGGCGGGCGGGCGGCCGGAGGACGTGGATGAAGTGGCCTTCGCGATGTCGAAGATTCCGGCCAAGTACCTCGACAAGCACAGCGGCAAATCAGACGAATTGAAGAACGCGGTGGCGGTGTTCCAGGACCCGGAACTGGCGGGGCTGATCAGCCGGCCGCGAATCGAGGCGGACCTGGGGATGAAGCGGGCGGAATACCGCTGGTACGACCATCACCAGGCACACGCGGCCAGCGCCTATTTCACCTCCGGTTGGGACGAGTGCCTGGCGGTGACGATCGATGCGACCGACGGGGAATTGTGCGCGACGGTGAACGTCTGCAAAGACAACGACCTGAGCCGCATCGCGCAGACTTCGCACCATGCATCGCCTGGCTATTTCTACGCCTTCGTGACCGAGTTCCTCGGTTACAAACGGCTGCGGCACGAGGGCAAGATAACCGGTCTGGCGGCGTATGACAGCGGCGACCGCTGCTACGCGGATTTGAGCCGGTTGCTCCGATTGGGAGACGCGGGGAATCATTTCGCGCTGGGGTTCGACCCGCAGACCGAGGCGTACGAAATGTGGCCGCACATGCCGCTGGGGGTCCCAAAGACCGTACTGGCGCGACTGAAGCGTGC
>CAYYTN010000089.1:0-9424 GCA_964474495.1 uncultured Chloroflexota bacterium | reverse complement strand
CTCGCGTCTCTGGATCCGACATGTTCCCTCCCGGCGAAGCCCTCGCGTTGCAGTCCGCCGGCCCATCGGCCACGGCCCGACGCAGCATACTGCTATTCTGGTCGCCCTCGCCGCCGCCCGGAGCGCCAGACCCCGGCAGCGCGATAGTCCCGTCCACCGCCAGGCACATCGGAGGTTCCCGAATGCCCGTATTCATGCACACCCGCATCCGCGTCAGCGACCTCGACAAGTCCATCGCCTTTTACTGCGATCACCTGGGCTTTGCCGTCCAGGGCCGCAACGCGAAATCCCCCCACGGCAACCAGACCTGCAACCTGGCCATGGAGGGCAGCGAGCACATCCTTGAGCTCACCTACTCCCCTGACTACGAACTCGCCGTCCCCGAGGACCTCATGCACTTTGCCGTCGGCGTTCCCGACCTCGCCGCCTTCTGCGAAGACCTTGAGAAGAAGGGCATCGAGATCTGGCCCGACGCGTGGCGGGAAGAGTTCAAAGACCTCCTGATGGCCTTTATCGACGACCCCGACGGATACGAAATCGAGCTCCTCCAGCGGCCGTAGGTCCGTTCCGGACTTCCATCAATCCACGCTGGTCGGCTTGGATGCAAGAGTTGCCGTCCCGGTCGAGTTTGAGTCGTGGGCCATGACCGAGCAATGAGCCCGCCCCGCCCCAACATCGTCTTCTTCATGGTCGACCAGCTATCGGCCAAATGGCTCGAAGCGGCCTCCGCCGGCGCTGTCGCCACCCCCGGCCTCGACCGCCTCCGCGCCGCCGGCACCACCTTCAGCAACTGCATCAGCAGTAACCCGCTGTGCTGCCCCACCCGCGCCACCCTGGCTACCGGGCTCACCACCCGCGGCCACGGCGTCCTGCAGAACGGCTACGCCCTCGACCCCGAGCTACCCACCTTCATGCGCTCCCTGCAGGAAGCCGGCTGGCGCACCGGCGCCCTCGGCAAGCTCCACCTGCGTCCCCACTACGAAACCGTCCATCCCGACTACCGGCCCTACGGTTTCGACGTGCAACACAACACCGAAGACGATCGCGGCGGCGAATGGCTCGACTGGGTCCGCGCCGAGCATCCCGAGCACCGCGACGCCGTCTACAGCACCGTCTGGTCCCGCGACATTCCCGGCTTCGCCAGCTACGGCCCGGGTGGCGAGAACCTGCGCGCCGAACTCGAAAGCGTCCCTGCAATCAGCGGGACCTATGAATTGCCGTTCCCCGAAGAGCTATCCCAGACCAACTGGATCACCGGCCACGCCCTTGATTTCATCCGCGGCCAGGACCCCGCCCAACCTCTCTACGCCCACATCAGCTACGTCCAGCCCCACGGCCCCTTCGCCCCGCCCGCCGGCTACCGGCGGTTCGTCGACGTGGCCGCCATCCCCGAGCCCATTCCCCCCGAATGGCCCGGCGATCCCCTCGCTCCCGACTGCCTGGAAGGCCGCGGCCGCGCCGAGACTCCCGCAGACTGGCGCAACGACCGCGAGCACTATTTTGCCGACATCCGTCATCTCGACACCCAGCTCGGCCTGATCCTTGACACCCTTGAAGCGACGGGACGCGGCGACAACACCTTCATCATCATGCTCGCCGACCACGGTGAACTTCTCCACGACCACGGCCTCACCGGCAAAGGCGAGTTCCACTACGACGCCTGCATCCGCGTCCCGCTGGTCATCGCCGGACCCGGCATCAAACCCGGGCAAGTTCGCGACGAGCTCGTCCAGATCGAGGACCTTTTCCCCACCGTCTTTGAAATGGCCGGTCTGCCCTTGCCCGAGCCAAGGGTCATCTACGGCGCCGGGCCTCCCGCCGGCGGCGTCGGCGGGCCCACCGACCGCGCTCTATACCCCTACGCCCCCGGGCGCTCGCTTCTCGGCCTTTGCCGCGGCGACGCCCCAGCCGGCTGGCGCGACTGCGCCTACGTCGAGAGCTACAACAACATCAACTCCGCCACCACCGCCAACTGGGCCCGCACCATCCGCACCGCCCACTGGCGCTACACCATGTATCCCGACCGCACCGGCGAGCAGCTATTCGACCTGGCCAACGACCCCGACGAGACCCACAACCTGGCCGCCGATCCCGCCCACCGCCAGACTCGCCTCGAACTCCGCGACCGCCTGCTCGACCTGGTGATCAAGCAGGACTACCCGCATTCCCCCCGTTCCCGGTTCGCCTTCGGCGTCCACTAGCCTCCACCGCCCCACTACCTCGCCGCCTCTCCGCCCCGCAGCCCGCCAACCTCAATCCGCCGCTAGACGCTCTGCGCCGCCTCCCAGCGGTGCCCCTCATCCACCATCGCCAAAAAGTTCTCCAGCGGCACATAGTTCGCCACGCTGTTCCCCGTCCCCAACACGTAGCTCCCGCTGCCCATGCAGGCATCCAGCACCTCCCGCACCCGTTCCCGCACCTGGGCCTCCGGCGCCCGGCACAGCAGGTCCATGTCGATTCCCCCGATGATCGCGGTTCGCTCCCCGTAGAGATCCACCACTTCTTCGATCGGCATGATGATGTCCTCGAACGAGTGCTTCGCGTCGATCCTCACGTCGTCGATCAGGTCGTCCATCACCGCCTCCAGATTTCCACAGGCGTGCAGCAGGTAGACCTTGCCCCGCTCATGCGCCATCTCCGCCAGCCGCTGGTGATACGGGAACACGTACTCCCGCAGGTGATCCGGCGAGATCATCGTCGCCGTCTTGAACCCCATGTCGTCGCCGATGAACAGTCCGCCAACCGAATCCATATCCAGGATCCGCTCCGCCACCGGCAGGTAGATTCCCGCGCAACGATCGAATATCGCCGCCACCAGGTCCGGGTCCTCGTGCAGCGCCAATGCGAACGGCGCGTATCCCATCAGCCACATCACCGGCTCCAGCGCACTCGTCACCCCGCCCAGGATCTCCATCCCCTTCGGAATGATCTCGGCCGTCAACTCGATCTCCGCGAAGTCCTCTTCCACCGTCTCCGGCCAGTCGTAGGCCTTGAACGCCTCCCACGTATTCACAATCCCCAGTTCCGCCGCGTACCACTCCCGCTGGCTGCGTTGCAGGTCCGCCGTATCCCCGGTCGCGACCCGGTCATACCTCAGCGCCGGCCCGGCCGCCACCCGCACCGTGTCGTAGCCCAGCCGCGTCCAGAACTCCACCCGCATCTCCGCGAAGCGCAGCCTGTCCGCCTCCGCCACCGGCGTCGCGATCTCCTCCTCCAGCACCGCCGCGATGATCTCCGGGTCCGCGAACAGCTCCAGCATCGCCACCCGCCCCGGGTCGCCCTCCCTGGTCAGCGTCGCCCGCAGCGCCTCGAAATCCGGTGCACGCATTTCTCAATCCCCCTCGCGGTCCTTCGGCCCGGCGAGCGTATCAGAGCCGCCCACCGCGAGTAAGCCCGCTGACAGCCCGGCTTTGATCTCCGCCAGTAATGTGGGAAGCTCCATCGACCAATCAGGAAATCGCGGTCGGCCCGTCGCGGCCCGCCCCCCATCACAAGCATCCCATCCGGGGACAGTGCGGCCCGCGCGCGCGTCGCCGCCGCCAGCAAAGGCGCCACCAATGAATCCCAACCCAACTCCCGGACCGGCGGTCTCAGCTTGACCTGGCTCACCGACTGGTCCCTCAAGCGCGGTTCCGTCACCCTGCTCGTCGCCGTCGGCCTCGTCTTCGGCGGCCTCTACTCCGCCGTCAGCATCAACCAGGAACTCATCCCCGACCTCGACTTCCCAATCCTCACCATCGTCACCGCCAACCCCGGCGCCAATCCCGAGGATGTCGCCGACACCGTCACCGCGCCTATCGAAGCCGTTCTTACCGGCACCCCCAAGATGAAATCGCTCCAATCCGTCTCCGCCGAGAGCGTCTCCATCGTCATCGCCCAGTTCGACTTCGGTGACGACATGCGCGAAGCCGAGGCCGAGGTCTTGCGCCGCGTCGCCGGCGTCAGCCTGCCCGCCGCCGCCAGCACCCCGCGCGTAACCCGTATCAACATCAACGAGACCCTCCCGGTCATCCAGATCGCCGCCAGCGGCAACGGCGACCCCGCCGAACTCGAAGCCATCGTCACCGAGCAGCTCGCCCCCACCTTGCAGGCCATCGACGGCGTCCAGCAGGTCGACGTCTTCGGCGCCACCGAGCAACAGATCAACGTCCTCCTTGACGTCCCCGCCATGCAGTCCAAAGGCGTCTCCGCGCAACAGATCGCCGGCCTGCTCCAGGCCAACAACATCTCCGTGCCCACCGGCCGCGTCGATGTCGACGGCTTCTCCGTCCCGCTGCGCACCGTCAGCCGGCTCGACTCCCTCGACGCCATCGCCACGATGATCGTCGGCGTCGACACCAGCGGCGCCATGCCCCTCCCCGTCCGCCTCTCCGGTATCGCCGAAGTCACCATGGGCACCTCCGGGCGCACCACCATCTCCCGCACCAACGGCAACCCCGGACTCAGCGTTGCCGTCACCAAAGCCCAGGGAGCCAACACCGTCCAGGTTGCCAACGCCGCCAAGGAGGCCCTCGAAGACATCCGCGCCGCCACCGCCGGCCGCGCCGAATTCGATGTGATCCTCGATCAGTCGCTCCTCATCGAGGAGTCCGTCGAGGGTTTGACCCGCGAGGGACTGCTCGGCGCCGTCGCCGCCGTCATCGCCATCTGGCTCTTCCTCATCAGCTTCCGCAGCACCATCGTTGCCGCCGTCTCTATTCCTCTCTCCGTCCTTGTCGCCGTCACCGTCCTCTTCGTGCAAGGCTTCACCATCAACATCCTCACTCTCGGCGGCATGACCATCGCCCTTGGGCGCGTCGTCGATGACTCCATCGTCGTCCTCGAGAACATCTTCCGCCACGTCCAGGAAGGCGACGATCTCGATCACGCTGTCTCTGCCGGCACCCGCGAAGTCACCGGCGCCGTCTTCGGATCCACCATGACCACCGTCGCCGTATTCCTCCCCCTCGGCTTCGCCGGCGGCATCACCACGGTCATGTTCCGTCCCTTCGCCCTCACCGTCACCTTCGCCATCCTCGCCTCCCTGGTCGTCGCCCTCACCGTCGTACCGGTCCTTGCCCGCTACCTGATCGGCCGCCGCCAGCTCGGCGCCCGCCGCGCCACCGAAGAGCGCCTCACCCTCGTGCAACGCCTCTACCTGCCGGCCCTGCGCTGGTCCCTCCGCCGCCGCGCCGCCACCCTGGCCATCGCCGCCGCCCTCTTCATCGGCAGCCTGGGCCTGCTTCCCCTCATCCCCACCACCTTCCTCCCCGCCATGGGCGCCAAGCAGTTCTTCGCCAGCGTTTCCCTGCCCCCCGGCAGCGGCTCCGAAGAAGAAGTCCTCGCCGTCGCCATCCAGGCCGAGCAGATCATCGCCACCCTCCCCGACGTCGACGTCTACAACACCACCATCAGCCTCGGCGGCGGCGCTGGCGACAGCCTCGCCCTCAGCCGCGCCATCCAGGGCCAGGGCACCCGCGGCGCCACCATTGTCGTGCGCCTCAACGATGAGGCCGATCTTGAAGCGGTCAAAGCCCTTGCCCGCGAGCGGCTCAAAGCCATCGCCGGCGCCTTCGTCAACATCCAGGGTGAGGGCTCCGCCGACACCAACTCCCAGCTGCAGATCTCCGTCACCGGCGACGACGCCGAGACCGTTCAGGCGGTCGGCGTCGAAGTCGCCGCCGCCATCCGCGGAGTCGACGGCGTCGTCGATGTTGCCACCGCCGCCGGCATCCGCCAGCGCGAGGTCGCCCTGATGGTCGATCCCATGAAGGCCCTCCCCTACGGGCTCACCGGCGGCCAGGTCGCCATGGCCCTGCGCGAACTCACCGTCGGCCAGACCGTCACCCGCCTCGACCTGCCCGACATCGGCAATGTCGACGTCGTTATGCGGGCCGGCCCCGCGTTCACCAGCAGCGTCGACAACATCAAACAACTCGAACTCGGCACCATCGCCACCACCACCCTCGGTGAAATCGCCGACGTGCGGGAAGTCCTCGCCCCCGCCCAGGTCACCCGCACCGATCAGCGTTCCTCCGCCTCCATCTCCGGCCGCATCACCGGCTCCAACACCGGAGTCGTCCAGGGCGACATCCAGGCCAAGATCGACTCCCTGACGCTCCCCGAAGGCGTCGAAGTCGCCCCCGGCGGCGTGCTCCAGCAATTCAGCGAAAGCTTCAAGTCGCTCTTCATCGGTATCGGCGTCGCCATCGTCCTCGTCTACATCGTGATGGTTCTGGTGATGGGCTCCCTGCGCAACCCCTTCGTCATCATGTTCTGCCTGCCGCTCGCCTCCATCGGCGCTCTCTCCGCCCTGGCTCTGTCCCAGCGCGCCCTGGGCATGCCCTCCATGTTTGGTTTCCTCATGCTCGTCGGCATCGTCGTCACCAACGGCATCGTCCTGGTTGACTTTGTGAACCAGCTACGCGCCCGCGGCCAATCCGTCAACGACGCTCTCCTCGAAGGCGGACGTCTCCGCGTGCGCCCCGTCCTGATGACCGCCTTCACGACCATCCTCGCCCTCATCCCCATGTCCATCGGCCTCACCGAAGGCGCCATCATCGCCGCCGAGCTGGCCGTCGTCGTCATCGGCGGGCTCCTCACCTCCACCTTCCTCACGCTCCTGGTGGTCCCGGTCGTCTACAACCTGGTCAACCGCGGCGGCGCCCTCCCGCGCGACGGCTAGCCCCAGGGCTCACGAAGCGAACGAAAGGCTCAGGGTCTCCCCTTCCGCGAGTGTGGCCGGCTCATCAAACGCGATCTCGCCCACGCTGTGCAGCGTGAACCGACTCAGCTCCAGCGAGCCGTTCAGCACCTCCAACTCCACCGCCGCCGAGCCCTCCTCAAGGTCCTGCCGGCAAACCCCCCACGCCGCCCCGTTCGACCAGAAATGCACCCCCGGCCGCGCCGAGAACGCGATCGACCGATCGACTCCCGAGTACTGGAACCCGGTCAACGCCAGCACCGCCCCCCAGGACGCCATCGCCCGCGCGTAGTGGTGCCCGCACTCCGCCTCATCAAACGGACTGCGCCGCCGCCCGTCATACCGCTCCCGCACCGCCTCGATCACCCGCAGCCCCGCCTCGTTCTGTCCCTCGTACAGCATCCCGACCGCCGCCGTGTACTCGAATCCCGTCATCACTTCGTTGTAGTACGGGAACGGCCGCGCCGGCCGGTTGCCGCGCGGATACGACGCCATCAGCAGCGCCGCCTCATCCCCCAGCGCATAGCTGCGCATGTGATTGAAATGCCCGTGCAGGTTCTCGCGGAAGTTGTGCTGCATGATCGCCTCCAGCGTTGCCCCCACCTTCTCCGGGGCGAGCAGGTAGCCCAGCCCCGCCACGTGCGCGAAGAACTGCCCCACCAGCTGGTCCACCAGGCACCCCGCCCCCAGCTGTAGCTCCGGGTCCGCCAGGTCCCGCGCCCCCATAGACTCGTGCCGCAGACCCGGCGCGATCTTGCCCGCGTCCGGCTGCGGCCGGATCTCGTGCTCGTAGTACTCACCGTTGAACAGGTTCGCGTCCATCCAATCCCGACCCCGCTGAAAAAGCCCCTGGCAAGTCCCGGCGAACTCCTCCTCCCCAAGGTGCCGCGCTATTTCCTCCGCCGCCCGCAACGCCCCCAGGTACCAGCCACCCATCTGCGGATTCGGCCCGAAATATTCCACGTCCATCGTGTTGTGCTGGCAGCCCTCCATAACCCCGTCGCGGTCCGCGTCCCAACCGCCCTCGATCCAGCAGAACTCCAGCGAACGTTTCGCTCCCGCCCAGTGCGCCCGCAGGAAGTCATCGTCGCCACACAACTGCCAATCCCGGTACAGCTTCATCACACAGCCCATCTGCCCGTCCGCCGCCGCATACGACCACTCGTGCGACCGCTTCTCCAGCGGCAGGACCACCCGGAACGCCATCCGCCCTTCCTCGTTCGTCGTGTGATTGAACTCCACATCGCGCATCGTCCGCGACAGGTCCCCGAACAGGAACGCCGTCGCCTGCTCGTAGTTCCATACGTGCGTGCACGAACCCGGGCAACAGCCCGTGTCATCCACACAGCCCTCCCAGCCATACAGTCGCCCGTCCGGCGTCCGAAACACCGTCTGTGAGCGCAGTGTGCTCAGGTTGAACAGCGCCGCCTCCTTCACCGCTTCCGGCAGCGTGCTCCCCGCGAACGCCCCCACAAATGCCAGGCTCCGCTCCTCCAGATCCTCCAGGTCTTCCGCCGTCCGTCGCGCCGCCTCCCACGCATCCGCGTACCGCTCCGTGTAGTAGTTCCCCACCAGGTCCACCGCCTGCGGATCATCGCCATCGCAGTCGCAACCACAGCCCGCTTCCGGATCGCACTGTCGGGCATCGTCCCACGTCATCCGGTTCGGGAAGTGCCAGGTCAGCAAGAACGTGATTGCCACCGATTTCCCCGCCCCAACCGTCGCCCGCGCCGCCAGGCTGCCCACCGGCGAATCCGCCACCCCCCGCTCGAACTCCATCTCCGGCGCGTCCGGGTCCTGTCCCCCGTCCCGCTCCTCCAGCCGTATCCCCCCACGACCGCACCGGCCACGCCGTCCGGTACGTCACGTCCTCGGCGGTCGTCGCCAGCGCCATCGTCCCCCATTGCTCCGCCGTTTTCGCCACCCCCGCCGACTGCATATACACCCCCCGAATCCCCCCGTCCTCGCGGAACTCATTGAAGTTGCGCTCCGGCAGGCCATACAGCCCGTCCGTGCCGATGAAGTTCTCCAGGCTCCCGCACACCGCCGCCTCCACCGAAACCGAACCCGGGTTCGTCAGCACAAAACGCAGCACCGCCACCGGAATCCCGCTGTCATCCGCGTGCCCCGGGATCAGCGGATTGAACGCCTCCAGTCGCACGTCCAGCGGCACCTCGGCGTCACCCAACGTCACCTGTCCGAACGGGTACGCCGCGTGGAACTCGCAGTCGCTGAACCGCGGCAGACCGTGGTTCGTCGCCACCGCCCCCCGCGACCCCTCGTACTCCGACAGGTCCACCGGCCCCTCCAGCGCCCGTGCCACTGCCTCCTGGCCCTCCGCCTTCGCGTACAACGCGAAGAATGTGTTTGTACATTGCAGGAACGCGCTGATCCGCGGCATCCCCGGCCGCCACTTGCCCGGTCGCCAGCCCTTCGCCGGGCGATTCACGATCTCCCAATCGCGCAGATCTCCCCGCCCGCCCAGCGACACCGTCCCCGTCCCGATCCCGCCCAGCGGCAGCGCGATCCGCAGCAGGTGATCCGCGTCGTACGACTTCAAAACCGGCCAGTGAGAGTTAAGTTCACCGGGCATCGCGCACTCCATCCTTCCAGGCCGGCGGGCCGACCACTACCATCGCGGCGAAGATACCGGCGTCACGTCACCGCCGCAAACCCCCGCCTACCCGTCTGCCTCCGCCCGCCTTCCCGCATACCGTATCGTGCTGAAAACCATGAACACCG